>NZ_CALMCQ010000075.1 GCF_937863175.1 uncultured Meiothermus sp.
GTCCCGCACTGGCGAGGCTGGCCCCATCAAGATCACCCGGTTCGAGCGCTACAAGGGAGGTTCGCGCATCTACTTCGTGGCGGGTTGGGAAGCCCTCGAGCTGTTCGACCAGGAACACCGCTTGCTGACCCGGCTGGGCGAGAATTTCAGCTCGGGCATCCTGGAACTGGAAAAGCCCATCGGCAATATGCGCGCCGAATGGTACCGGGTGCGGGCCGAGAACAACGCTCTCAAGGACGATCTGGCCGAGCGGATTATGCGCGATTTGCTGGCCGAGTTCCCCGGCCTGACCATCCAGGCCCAGGTTCCAAATACGGTGCTGGACATGGTGGGCAAGCGCCTGGCCGAGTGGCCTGGTGTACTGGCGCTGCTGGTCTCGCAAACAAAGGACAGGGCCCGCTATGTGCTGCTCAAGCACTCCAGCCGTAGCGAGGATTTACAGGCCATCTGGAACGAAGTCCTGAAGCCCCTGGGGGCCAAGGGTGGGGGCGCTCTGGTCAAGCTGGGGGTGTTGCCGCTGTCCGCACTGCACCCCGCTTTGGAAAAGTACAAGAAATATCTAAACCTTTAGCCGTCGAACCAGGGCTCGGTTTGACGAGTGCAAATTTTACAGACTCGGTATTACACCGCCAGGCCCTGCTCCGCTAGCCAGCGCGCAGCCGCGGCGGTCTCGTTGGGGCGCACCTCGAGGATCAGTCGGGGTCTGGCCTCACTCCTGGCGAGGGCGCGGAAGATGGCCTGCCAGTTGATGCCGCCCTGGCCAGGATTCCAGTGGCGGTCCAGGGTGCCGTCGTTGTCCTGCAAATGGAGGTGGCCCAGGAGACTGCCGGCCTCGAGTACCCACTGGTCGGGGGTGGGGCCGCCTTTCTGGTGCATCAGGAAGGCATGACCCACATCCACGCTAAGCCGGACGTACTCGGAATCGAAGGAACCGACCAGGGTACGCAGCGGGGCAGGGTTGGTATCGCAGATATTTTCGATCACCAGGGTAACTCCCAGGCTGCTGGCCAGCGGAAGGATGGACTCCAGGGTGGCGTGAACGTTCTCGATCTGCCGAGGCAGGCCATTGGCCGCCGAGTGGGCCGCCAGCGGGTGTCCAAAAAAGAGGAACGGACTATGGATCACCATATGGCTTGCGCCCAGGTCGGCTGCGAACTCGAGCCCCTTCCGGTATCGCTCGGCCACCAACCGCCGAACCGCAGGGTCGAAGGAGTCCATCCAGAGGCCGTCGTAGGGGCCGTGTATACCCATGCGGCCCTGGTAACCGTCCAGCGCAGCTTTGGCCTGAGCTACCAGCGGCTTCCAGTCGCCGTCGAGCACCTCAGGCCGGTAGGCGTCCTGGATCTCGAGGTCGCGCCCGCCGTGTTGCATCAGCCAGTCGCGGTAATGCGAAACCTGCTCGATGGACATGGCTGCTCCGAGTACGGGGAGGGGTGGGGTTCGAGTGGGATTTTCCATGGCCTGCTAAAGATATGGCCGGCTGGTCAGCCTGCGGTAAGGAGGATTGTCAGCTCGAGTCTGACCGGCCGGTGACACCCGCTACCTAGCCTCTCAATCAAGATGGGAGAGTCCTTTATTCGGGTCGAGCAGGTCAGCCACCGCTACGCCAATGGAACCGTGGCGCTCTCCAGCATCACCCTGGGCTTCAACATCAACCAGTTCACCGCCATGATCGGCCCCTCGGGTGCTGGCAAGTCCACCCTGATGCGGGTCATCAACGGCCTGGTGCGCCCCAGCGAGGGCCAGGTTTTTATTGGCGATACCCGGATCAGTCAGGCCCCCGAGGCCACCGTGCGCCAGGCCCGGCGGCAGATCGGGATGGTCTTCCAGCAGTTTAATCTGGTGCGTCGGCTCACCGCCCTCGAGAACGTCCTGATTGGGCGGCTTGGTACGCTAAACCCGGTCGCTTCCACACTCAAACTTTATGGCCGGGAAGACCGCGAGCTGGCCATGGGGCTGCTCGAGCGGGTCGGAATGGCCGACTATGCCTGGCAGCGGGCCGATACCCTCTCGGGCGGTCAGCAGCAGCGGGTGGGCATTGCCCGGGCGCTCGCACAGCAGCCACGCTTGATCCTGGCCGATGAGCCGGTCTCGGCCCTGGATCCCAAAAGCTCCGAACAGGTGATGGAGATTCTACAGTCCATCAACGCTCAGGACGGCATAGCCGTGATCTGCAACCTGCACCACCTGGATACCGTGCGCGAGTATGCCGACCGGGTAGTGGCTCTGAAGCGGGGACAACTGGTCTTCGATGGCTCTGTTGCGGATCTAAGCGAAGAGGTCTCGAGGTCGCTGTACTACGACGAACAGCAGTCGCGGGAGATCACCCCAATTCTGGCGACGCAATTGAGTTTTGCCGATTAATCAAACCAGTGTATTATCCTCGACCACGCCAGAATGACAAAGCCCTCTTAGCATCACTTTGCTCATAGAGCAATCCACCCATCAGGAGGAGACCCCATGAGAAAATTGCTACTAACAGGTATCGCTCTGCTGTTGAGCCTGGCCTCGGCGCAGCAGATTCAGGCTGACCGCACGGGCTGGCCCCAGAGCATCATCTTTGCCACCGTCCCGGTGGAAGGCTCGGCGGATGCCACCGCCCGCTTCCGCCCGATGGTTGAGCACCTTCAGAGCCGCCTGGGAATTAACGTGACTTTCCGCAATGGGGCGGACTATGCGGCGGTGATTCTGGCCATGCAGAACCGTCAGGTGGATATGGCCTACTTTGGGCCTGCTTCCTATCTCGACGCCGAAGACCGGGCCAACGCGGAAGCCCTGGTACGGGAGCACTCCATTCGGGGTGGTCAGGGCTACTTTGGGCTGTTGATCGTGCGGCGCGGAAGCCCCATCACCAACATCCAGCAGGCCCGTGGGCAGGAGTTCGCCTTTGTAGACCCCGCCTCGACCTCGGGCTTCCGGGTTCCCATGTTCGACCTCTGCACCCGCTTTAACATCGAACCTCGGCAGTTTTTCAGTCGGGTACTGTTTGCTGGAACTCACGAAAACGTGATTCTGGGAGTTGCCCAGGGCCGCATACCCGTAGGCGCCACCAACGACCTCTCGCTGGATACCGCCATCAACCGGGGGGCTGTCAAAGCCGAAGATATTACCATTATCCACCGCTCGGATCTGATTCCTGGCTCGCCCATCGCAGTTCGCAGAGACCTCCCCGCCACGCTCAAAAACGCCATTCGTCAGGTTCTGACCGAGATGTCCAATACGCCCGCCTTAAGAGACTGGCTGACCGAGCAGGGTCTGCGGGGTTTTGTGCCCTCCACCCCCGCCGACTACCGCGACTTCCGCCAGATCAACAGCCGCTTCCGCGAGAGTACCTGTCCTCCGCGGCAGTAGATGGAGTCCAGTCGTGGACAGGGGGGCCCCAACGCCCCCTTTTTTAGTGGAGCAGTGCGCTGCACTACGGGCTCGCCTTTTGAATCCAGCTGGTTACCGCCCTTCAACCCGCGACTTCCCTTTCTCCTCCCGACCACGGGTTCTACTGACCTCTCTAACTGGCTCCACCCCTGACCTCTGGCTGACCGGGGGCACATAAAGTCCCCCATAGTTTATGAGCCCTCCAGTGCCGACGAAGACAAAACTGACCCCGCCCGACTGGTATCGGCGGCAGGTATGGTGGAGCTACGCTGCTATGGCGGCAGTGGTGGTGGTACTGGTCTGGTCCACCTTCGGAACCGAGCTAAGCCCCTGGCGGCTGCTGACTGGTCTGGCCGCCTCCGGGCGCTTTATCGCCGAGTTTTTCCCTCCGGACTTTACCCGCGGGTCCGAGTATCTCAACTCGATGTTTGAAACCATTAAGATGGCGGTCTGGGGTACTGCACTGGCCTTTATTGCAGCCGTACCGCTAAGTTTCTGGGCCGCCACCAATACCACCCCCCACAGCCTGGTCTATCAGTTCACCCGCCGTATGTCCGATGTCTTCCGGGGTCTTAATGAGTTCGTGCTGGCCATGGTCTTTGTGGCGGCGCTGGGACTGGGGCCGTTCCCCGGTATCCTGGCCCTGGCGGTCAGCACCACCGGAACCCTGATCAAGCTGTTTTCCGAGGCCATTGAGCTGGTGGATGTGGGCCAGGTCGAGGCGGTCAAGGCTTCGGGGGCGGGCCCGTTGCAGGTGCTTACCCATGCCTACTGGCCGCAGATCGTACCCACGGTTCTCTCGATGACCCTGTACCGCTTCGAGGCCAATGTGCGTGGGGCTACGGTGCTGGGTCTGGTGGGTGCGGGGGGCATCGGACTGTATGTGACCGAGGCCATTCGCGGTTTCAACTTTCAGGCTGCGGGGGCCATTCTGATGGTGATTCTGGTAGCGGTGTTCCTGGTGGACTTCCTGAGCGCTAAGGTTCGGGAGAGGTTGAGCTGATGTCCCGGGGTCTTGAAACTGGGGCTTTTGACCAGGCGTTCTGGCTTGGCGTGCTGGCCAGGGCCGACGCGCTGGAGGTCAAGGCTTTTACCGATGGGCTGTTGCCCGCGCTCGAGCCCCTGGGCCTCGAGGTTCTGGAAAACCGCACCGGACTGGTTATGCTGCCCAGCACCGATACCGCCAAGGGCAGCCGGTTTCACCTGGGCGAGGTGCTGGCCTCGGAGTCGAGGGTCAGGCTGGCGGGGGTGGAAGGCTATGCGGTATGCCTGGGGCGCGACCTCGAGCACTCGCTGGCGGTTGCCATCCTGGACGCAGCCTTGCAGACCGGCCTGGAGATCGAGTTGATCCAGACCTTTGTCAGGCAGCAGGCTGAAAAGCTCGAGGCCGCCGACCAGGCCCTGCTACGGCGGGTGGAGCAGACCCGGGTGGAAATGGAAACCTTCTGATGAAAACTCCCTCCCCAACCCCACTGGAAGCCCGGGATCAGGCGGTGTTCCTGGCCCTGATGTGGGCCCTCAGCCGGCCTGGCGAAGTACAGAAGCTGGAAACGGGAGGTGCGAATGGCCTGGAAGCGGTGGGCCTGGCTTTACTGGACCTGGAAACCAGTTTTTACACCTCCGACCCCGCGCTTTATCAGACCTTTCTCCGGCTGGGAGCCCGTCCGGAGCCGCCGGATAAAGCCGCCTATTTGTTCTTCTCGCCAGTGGACGAAGCGGCGCTGGATGCCATAGCCCAGGCACCGTTGGGCACGCTTCTACACCCCGAGCAGGCCGCTACCCTGGTGCTGGCCGGAGCGCTGGGCCGGGGCCCGAGGCTCCGGTTGCGCGGCCCTGGCATCCGGGAGGCAACCCTGCTCGAGGCCGGCCTGCTCGAGCCGTTCTGGCGATTGCGTGCGGAACGGATCTCCTTCCCGCTGGGCTGGGATGCCCTGGTGGTCTTTAGCCAGGGAGAGTGCGTGGGGATTCCCCGCAGCACCCTGGTGGAGGTGATCTGAGGTGGCCTACGTAGCAACCCGAGGCGGCGAGCGGGCCATCCAGAGTGCCGAGGCCCTTTACCGCTGGCTGAACCGGCAGTACGACCCGGGGTTTGTGCGCGACCTCGAGACCCACCTCCCCTACCTGCTCGACCGGGTGATGGGCGAAGGTTCGCTCTGGGCTCCCGAACTCGCCGCGCTGGCCGTCGCACAAACTGGCGGCGACCTGTACGAGGCCGTCCTGCTCCTCCGCGCCTACCGCTCGACCCAGCCCCGCATCGCCTATGCCGAGCCAATTGACTCCGGTTCCATGCTCACCGTGCGCCGCATATCGGCGGCCTTCAAGGACATCCCCGGCGGACAGATTCTGGGGCCGACGCTGGACTACAGCCACCGGGTACTGCATCTGCAAAACTCAGCAAAACCAGACCAGTCGCTCGAAAGCCCGGAAAACGCCAGAAGCGGGGCTTTAGCCACCATCCCATACGTAGCCGACTGGCACCGCCAGACTGGGCTGATGCAGCCCTTAAAGCCCGACCCCACCCCGCCCGCCGAGATTCCCGACCTGACCCGCGATCCACTGCTCTTTCCTGCGCCCAGGGCGCAGCGCCTTCAGGCCCTTGCGCGCTCCGATACTGGCGGAGTTCTGGCCCTGGGCTACGCCAACATGCGCGGCTATGGGGGCATCCATCCCACGGTCAATGAGGTGCGGCTGGCCTATGCCCAGGTGCAGGTTAAACACCCCGTCACGGGCGCGGTGTTCAGCGCCGGGCGGGTGCGCTACTCCCAGGCCGAGGTGGTTACCAAGTTCAAAACCGGGGCGGATGGAAAGCCCGCCTTAGAGCTAGGCTTTGCCGCCACACTGGGTTGGAACGAGGTCAAGCTGATCGCCGCTTCCATGCTGGATACCGCGATGGATCTGCCCGAACCACACCCCGCCCACACCGAGGAGTTCGTGCTCTCGCACACCGAGCCGGTAGAGTCCAGCGGCTTCTGCATCCACTACAAGCTTCCGCACTACGTAACCTTTGGCTCAGATCTGGACGCTCTGCGCAAAGCCCGCGCGCAAGCCGAAAGCAACGAGCGGGAGGGGGTGGGATGAGTACCCTTGCCGAGCTGGCCTTCAGCCGCCAGGACTACGCCTATGCTTTTCTGGATGCCTTCGCCAAGCGCGAGCTGCGGCGCAAGATCCTGAAGGCCATTGCCATTCCGGGTTACCAGGTGCCCTACGCCAGCCGCGAGGTGCCGATGGCCCGGGGCTGGGGCACCGGGGGGCTGCAAGTCACCCTGGCCCTGGTGGGACCTAAAGACACCGTGAAGGTGATTGACCAGGGCGACGACGACTCGGTCAACGCCGCCAACCTGCGGCGCTTTATCGCCCGGATGGCCGGGGTCAAAACCACCACCGATGCCCTCGAGGCCAGCCTGATCCAGAGCCGCCACCGCATTCCCGAGGAGATTCTGCGGCCGGATCAGATTCTGGTCTTGCAGGTTCCGGTTCCCGAGCCGCTGAGCTGGGTCGAGCCGAGCTACACCCGGGCCCGCGAACTCCACGCCGATGCCGAGTACGGTCTGGCCTGGCTGGGTATCTACGAGGATCTGGTGCGCTACCGCAGCAACACCCACGGGGCCGACTACCCGGTACTGGTGAATGGCCGATACCTGATGGCCCCCAGCCCCATCCCACGCTGGGACACCCCCAAGCTCCACCTGGCCCAGCACCTGACCCTGCTCTCGGCGGGCCGCGAGAAGCGTCTGTATGCCGTGCCACCCCATACCGAGGTGCGTCCGCTCGAGTTCAGCGACGTGCCCTTCGCAGTGGAAGACCAGCGCGGCTGGGCGGATGCACAAACCGGGGTGCAAAACAAGTTCATGACCGAGATCCCTCTGGAAGGTGGGCAGTCCCGCTACCAGCTCTCAGACTCCGACTATGCCCGCAAAGCCGCACTGAGACTGGAGATCGGCGCGACCTACTACGACGACCAGGGAACCTTCTACATCCCGGGCTTCCTCGCCGAGCGCAAAGCGTCCGTCGCCCCTTCCCATGCGGAGCAGAGCCTGGGTACGGACTAGCCACACAAGGGCCAGCATGCAGACACTCCCCCTCAAGCCCCCTCAACTCACCCAGCACAACCCGGTAGTCCGGGCCACCGGCCTACAAAAAACCTACGGCCAGGTGGTTGCTTTGCGCGATGTCTCGCTGGTGGCCTACCCGGGGGAAGTCCTGGGTATTGTAGGCGAGTCGGGGTCGGGAAAGTCCACCCTGCTTCGGCTCCTGAACCTCCAGGAGTCAGCCGATGCCGGCACGTTTTACCTCGAGGCCTCTCCGCACGACCAGCAAGACCTGTTCACCCTCGACCGCTACCAGGCCCGGCAGGTTCGCGTCCGACATATCGGGATCGTCTACCAGAACCCCCACCTGGGGCTGCGGATGAACCACACCTCTTCGGGCAATGTGGCTGAGCGGCTGATTCTGGCCGGAGAGCGGAGTTTTGGAAGCCTGCGGCGGGCTGCGCGGGAGTCGCTTCAGGTCTCCGACTTTCCCCTGGGTCGCATGGACGACCCGCCGCGAAAGCTCTCGGGAGGGATGCAGCAACGGGTACAGCTCGCCAAGGCGATTGCGCTCAAGCCAACTTTGTTACTGCTGGACGAGCCCACCACCGGACTCGACGTCTCGGTGCAGGCCCTGGTGCTCGACACCCTGAAGCGTCTCCAGTACGAGCTGGGCATCACCATGCTGATCGTCTCCCACGACCTGGGGGTGATCCGCACCCTGGCCGACCGGGTGATGGTGATGCGCGACGGCAGGGTGGTCGAGGCGGGCCTGACCGATCAGATTCTCGAAGACCCCCAGCACCCCTACACCCAGCAGCTAGTCCACGCCAAACTGTGATCCCGCTATGAAAACCCTCTCCGAAGCCCCCACCCTGCACCCCACCGCTCGAGTGCACAACTCCCATCTGGGCGCCTGGAGCGAGCTGGCTGAGGGGGTGCAGTTTTTCGACTCGAGCCTGGGCGATTTCAGCTACCTCATGCAGTACAGCCAGGCGATCTATGCCGAGATTGGCAGGTTCTGTTCGATTGCCAGCTTTGTGCGACTCAACCCAGGCAACCACCCCATCCAGCGCCCCAGCTCGCACCACTTCACCTACCGCGCCGCCGCCTATGGGCTGGGTCAGGATGACCTCGAGTTCTTCCAGTGGCGCCGCGACCATCCGGTGCGGGTCGGGCACGATGTCTGGATCGGTCACAACGCCTCGGTGATGCCCGGCGTTACCATCGGCAATGGAGCGGTGGTCGGCACCGGTGCGGTGGTGACCAGAGATGTAGCGCCCTACACGGTGGTAGTTGGCGTACCGGCCAGACCCTTGCGGCTACGATTTGACAAAACCATTATCGAACGGCTGGAAGATACCGCGTGGTGGGACTGGCCGCACCAGCTTTTGCGCGAACGCCTGGGCGATTTTCGGGGCAGCGTGGAAGAGTTTCTGGAGAAGTACGGGCGGTAGAGCAACCACCCCAACCCAGTGGCACGTATGACTCTGCTATCGGTACAGCACCTGACCAAACACTTCCAGATTCACGCGCTGGGACGGGAGGTTCGGCCCTTTGAGGGGTTGAGCTTCGAGCTAAAGGCGGGCGAGTTCAAGCTGGTTACTGGCCCCAACGGGGCCGGCAAGTCAACGCTTTTGCGCTGTATCTACCGCAGCTACCTGCCGACCTCGGGCCGGGCTGTCTACCACTCGAGCCTTGGTTCCATTGACTTAGCTTGCGCAGCCGACGTGGACATCACCCTGCTGCGCCGTAGCGAAATCGGCTATGTTTCGCAGTTTTTGCGACCACGCCCCAGGGCCAGTGCTTTGGAGCTGGTAGCCGAGCCGCTTTTGCACGCCGGGGTCGCCAGACCGCTGGCGCTCGAGCAGGCCGCCACATCCCTACAGGAGTTTGGCCTCAAACCCGAGCTTTGGGAAGCCTATCCAACTACCTTCTCCGGCGGCGAGCAGCAGAAGGTCAACCTGGCCCGGGCGCTGATCCGGCCCAACCGCCTGCTTTTGCTGGACGAGCCCACTGCTTCACTCGATCTTGCGGCCCGAACTGCACTGCTCCGGCGGTTGCGGGAACTCAAAGAGAGGGGTGTGGGCCTTCTCGGCATCTTCCATCATCCCGAGGACGTGGGCAGCCTGGTAGATAACGGCATCGAGATTCAGATCCAGGAGGAGGAGGTGGCCGTAGGCCGCCAGGCCTAGTCCTGTCCGGCTTGCGGCCCAAAGGTATGTGGATTTCGAATCTCCAACTGGTACTGCCCGACCGGGTGGTAATGCGAGGCTCCCTTCGGGTCGAGGGTGGCCTGATTGCCGCCATTGCAGAGGGCGATGCCCATGAGGCCCTGGATGGGCGGGGGCTGACTGCCATTCCGGGAATCGTGGATATGCACGGCGACATGCTCGAACGCGAGCTTCAGCCACGCCCCGGCAGCCGGTTCCCCTTTGAACTGGCGCTTTACGAACTGGACAAAAGGCTGGCCTCCAATGGCATTACCACCGCTTATGCTTCCATCTCCTTTATCGAGGGCTGGGGGTCGCGCGACCCCCGAGAGGGGATGGAGATCGTCGAGAACATCCACCGCTACCGTCAGGGTCTGCTGGTAGACACCAGGGTACACGCCCGCTTCGAGGTCACCACGCCATCCTCGGCCCAGATTCTGCGAGAGGCAGTGGTGAAGGATGAGATCCATCTGGTCTCGTTGATGGATCACTCACCAGGGCAGGGGCAGTTCCGCGACCTCGAGCAGTATGTCTCGTATTACACCAAATGGATGGGGGCCGGCTCCGAAGCCGAGCCAGGGATCCGCGAAAAAGCCCTCCGCCTGCTGGAGGCGCCACCGGCCTGGCATATCGCACAGGAAGTAGCCCAGGTCTGCCTCGAGCGCCAGGTTCCGCTAGCCTCGCACGATGACGATACCGCCGAGAAGGTGGGCATGATGGCAGGACTCGGCACCACCATCTCGGAGTTCCCGGTAGATATGGAGGCCGCCGAGGAGGCCAGGCGTCGTGGGATCTGGGTAGTGATGGGCGCACCCAATGCCTTCCGGGGCAGCTCCCACTCGGGCAACCTCAGTGCAGTGGAGGGCATCCGGGCGGGGGTGGTGGACGGGCTGGCCGCCGACTATCACCCGGCCTCGCTGGTGCAGAGCGCCTTCAAGCTGGCCCGCGAGGGATTGCTGCCGCTGCACAGTGCGGTCAAGCTGGTCTCACAGAATATCGCGGCGATGTGCGGCCTGACCGACCGGGGAAGGCTCGAGGTTGGGCTTCGCGCCGATTTTGTGCTGGTGGAAGAGGGGGAGTGCCCCAGGGTACGGGCTACCTTTTCCGGGGGGCGGAGCATCTACTCCGACGGAACGCTTCAGACCCGGTAGCTCTGTGGCGCCTCCAGGAGTCTTTAGGTGCGAGCACGACTCCTGTTAGGTCACCTTGAAATGGTGTTCCTTTCCCCCATTGGTTGGGCCGCCTGCACACGGATGGCCCCCCCATCGCGATTCTGGCTGTTTTGCCGCTGGGAGCAGCAGCGAATATATGCCTTGCACGGCATTTTTGTCCAGGGAACGGTCGAACTCCTTCTGAAAACCGTCTCTTTGCCGCCTCCGGGTTCCTCGAGTGAATGGGTGCGCCTTCTACGGCAACCGCCCTCCCTGCCTACTATTCTTAAACCGACAAAGAGCATACTATCCTCTGGATGGATTTCTTAGTTGCTGCGTTGCTTATTGGTCTAGCTGTCTACTTCCTCTTTCGGGTGCTGGGGGGGGTACTGCCTGCGCGCTGGCTGGCCCGGTTCCGGCCTCCAGGAATGCGCCAGGCGTCGCGTAAGGTAACCGAGAAATGTACGGTCTGCAAAGATGTGCTCAACCCTGCAGAGATCACGGCCTTGCGCCAGGGCAGGCGCAAATGCCCAGAAATGGCCCGCTGCCCTTATCAGCGCAACCGGTGGCTTAATTAGAGCGTTTTAAGGAAATATTACGGGGCATTTGAGGCCTAAAACTTCACAGGGGGCAGTTCGCATACCGCAACCCAACCCGAAAAAAGCACCCCAACGAACCGCGCCCTCTTCACAAGAATGGAGACCTTCCGAGCTTTGAATTGACTGTCCTGGATAGAATAAAGGCTGCCCAAATAGGCAGTACTGTCTATGAAGAACACGTCAACGTCTAACCCACATCAACCCAGCTTCGCTATAAAGTGGAGGGTGGGTGAGCTTGCTGGGTTGCGCCCAGGCCAGTCCCGCAAAAAAGCTATTCGTTGTCATCTCCGGTTGGGCGCAATTCCCGAGTGATCACCGATCAGCGCATCGCCTGACCACATACGTGGGAACCCCTTAGCTTGTATTGGGTAAAGGAGTCTATGGGAATCAGGAAATTGGTATGGAATTTGTTAGGTTTATGGACCCTGCTGGTTGGGGTTGCATTTGCTGAAGCCAGGAACCTGCCGCAGTATGTCTTTTTAGTAGACACTTCGGCTTCGATGATCGGGCGGGAAGATGGGCGCACGGTGATATTCCCCCAGGTGCAGCGTGAGTTGATGCGGTTTGCTGAGCGAGTAACCAGCGAAACCGAGGTGCGCATTGTGACCTTTAGCCACGAACCTCAGAGTGTGGCCTCCTTTGTACTGCCACGCGAGCGGGCAGAGATGTTGCGGTATATCCGCGGCCTGCGGGCGGAGGGGCGTTCCAGTTTTATCTATGGGAGCGTGAGCAGGGCTTACACCGAGCTTTGCACAGGACAAAGGGCTTTTTACCTCTTTACCGATGGCCTGGATAATTCCGGCGAGTCCGCGCGGATGCCGGAGCTGAAAAGCCCCTGTCCCCTGACCCTGGTCTCTCTGGGGGTACTGCCGAAAGGTTTTGCCGATCACTGGGAAGGATTGCAGCAGACCAGTCTGGCCGACAGACCAGCCAACCAGTGGCCCCAGGCCA
>NZ_CALMCQ010000076.1 GCF_937863175.1 uncultured Meiothermus sp.
GTACACGATACTGGCCGGCAGCTCGCGGCGGATGATCTTGCCAAAAACCGTGGGGTTCTCCATAAGGCATAATCTACCCCATAGTTTAATCATCCCCATCCCCGGCCACGCCATTATCCAGTCTATGAGCCCCGGTGAATTCGTAGCTCGGGTGCAAGCAACCTTGCAAACCCACCGCAACCCCCAGCAGGCGGTCGGGATGGCGAAGTATATGAAGAATCTATTCCCTTTTCTGGGCCTCCCACGCCCAGCCTACGAGGCCCTGGTCAAACCACTGGCCTCCCAAGTCAAAGGTAGGGTGGATGAACAATGGCTCGAGCAAGCCTGTTTATCTCTTTGGCATCTACCCGAGCGGGAGTTCCAGTACGTCGCCCTTGCGCTACTCAAAGGCAACCTTAAGGCCCTCACCCTGGCCAGTCTGCCCCTGATGCAGCAGCTGGTGCAGACCAGATCCTGGTGGGACACAGTGGATGTGATTGCCAGCCACCCGGTGGGTTCGCTGATCCTTCGCTTCCCGGAACTAAAAGCCGAAATGGACACATGGAGCCGCCACCCCGATTTCTGGCTGCGCCGCACCAGCCTCCTTCACCAGCTCGGCTACAAAGCCCGCACCGATGCAGAGCGGCTGTTCCGCTACTGCCTTGACAATGCTGCCGACCAGGAGTTTTTCATCCGCAAAGCCATCGGCTGGGCTCTGCGCGAGTACGCCAAAACCGACCCCCAGGCGGTGTATACCTTGGTGGATAACCACCGCGACCACCTCTCCCCTCTCAGCATCCGCGAGGCCCTCAAGCACCGCCAACCGCCGGCGGAGTTACAGTAAGCCACCACCGATTTGTTTATGCTGATTCCATGCCACGGCTAAGTTTGAAGATCGGGATGGCCATGATCGTGCTGGGCCTATTGACTTATGCGCTCTCTGGCGGTGCCCACCTTACCGCGCTCATACCCAGCTTTTTTGGTATTTTGATTGCGACTTTGGGCTGGATAGCGCTCAAAAACCCAGCCGCCAGCCGCCACGCCATGCACGGGGCCATACTGTTGTCCTTGCTGGCGGTGCTGGGCGGCGCTCGAGTTTTCGGGGCGCTGGGGGGTGGTCTCAACCTGGCGGTAATTTCGCAACTGGGGATGCTGGGACTGGGACTGGCACTCCTGATTCCCGGCATCCAGTCGTTTATCCGAGCCCGCCAGAAAGGAAGTGTCTGATGGGAAGCAGCTTGCCGGCCAGAGCCCTGTGGACGGGGGCGTTTTTGATCTTGATCTCGACCCTGGCAATTATGGTGGCTGGTTTTACGCCCACCGCCTTAATTCCCGGAGCGCTGGGCCTGGTCATTGCCTTGATGGGAATCTGGGCCGATAAAACCCCGGCCCAAAGACCCTTGGCCATGAAGATTGCTCTGGGTCTGGCGGTGCTGGGCATGCTGGGTTCGCTGGGCAGCGTACCCGATTTCATCACCCTGGTGGGCGGCGGCAACGTAGAACGCCCTGTGGCCACCATGGCCCAGTTTGCCACCCTATTCATCTGCCTGGGATTTGTCATCCGCTGGTTTGTGGAAAGCCGCCGCAAGGCGCAGCCTTGATATCAGCGGGCAGTGTTGGGATCAGCAAGACCAGGAGTCATACCAGGCCAGGGCAGCGTTTTCTCTGCATCCCGGCCCTCTCCCACTGGGAGGGGTCTGGAATCGTCTGGTGACGGTACAGTTTGGCGCGGTTAACTTGCAGGGAGTGCGGTTCGCGCACGACCCTATCCTCCAAAGGTGCGCCAACCGCCTCCCAGATGGAGTTTTCGGCCACGCATAACCCCGGGATATTTCCATAAGCCACCCTAAAGCACCGTCAAGAGGCGGGCGGGCTCTTTTTTGATGGATTCAAGCTGGCCCTGCAGGGTATAGCGGTCTATACCGTGTACCCTTACCCAGACCGTCTGCCCGACGTGGGCTTGTCCGGTGAACTCGGCCTCATAGTAGTCGGGGGTGTGGCCGTAGAGTTTACCCTGGCGTATGCTCTCCACCAGCACCTCGACTTGTTCACCTAGCTTCGACTGCGCCCGCTCCTCGGCCAGGCGGGTTGCAAGTGCTTGCACCTCCCTGTTGCGGCGCTTACGCACCTCGATGGGCACCTGCGGCATCGAAGCGGCGCGGGTCTTGGGGCGCGGGGTGTAGGTAAAGGCATGGACGCGGCTGGGGCGCACCGCCTCGAGGAAGGCCAGGGTTTCTTGGTGCTCCTCTTCAGTCTCGGTGGGCAGGCCCGCGATCACGTCGGTGGTGAGGGCGAACCCGGGCACCAGCGCGTAGGCTTGCTGTACCAGATGGTGGTAATGATCTTTATCGTAACGGCGGCCCATCAGGGCCAGCAAACGGTCGGAGCCGGTCTGCAAACTGAGGTGCAGGTGGGGGCGCACCTGGGGGGCAAAACGGCGCATCGCATCCAGTAAATCCTGGTTAGCGTCTTCGGGTTCGAGGGACGACAGGCGCACCCTGGCCCCCATCAGGGCCAGCTCCTCCACCAGCCCGGCAATACCGCGTGGGTGTCCTTTGTAGGAACCCAGTCGCACGCCGGTTAATACGATCTCCTGCACACCCGCTTCCAGCAAGCCCTCTGCTTCCCGAAGGGCATCGCGCTGCTGGCGGTGGCGTTCACGCCCGCGCAGACGGGGAATGATGCAGTAGGCGCAGCCGGCGTTGCAGCCGTCCTGCACCTTTACAAAGGCCCGGATGTAGTTGTTGAGCAGGCCCCGCTCGCCCGCGCCCCAGAACTCGCCCGGCGGGGTAGTGAGGGGGTCGGCAGGCAGGCCAAAGCGTTGCAGGATCAGGCCCGGCAGTTCGGCCTTGCGGTTGTTGGGTATGACTGCATCGGCCCCCAGTTCGGCTAGCTGGTCGGGGGCCAGTTCGGCATAGCAGCCCGTTACCACGATGAAGGCCTGGGGGTTGGCCCGGCGGGCCCGGCGCACTTCCTTGCGGGCATCGGACTCGGCCGAGGTGGTGACGGCGCAGGTGTTGATCACCACCAGGTCGGCCCCGGACTCAGGGGCTACCACCACCGGCTCGAGGGCCTTCAAGAGTCCCACCAGGGCATCCGATTCGACCTGGTTGACCTTACAACCCAGGGTTTTGACCGCCAGCCGTACCCCTTCCACCAGGGGCATTGTGGGCCAAGGCCCGGCTATGGTCAAGTATCGGTCAAGACCAGGTGCTTTACATCCTCTTCCGGGTCGTCTGGTTCTACTTCGATAACCCCATCCCCATCCAGCTTCACGAGGGTGGCCTCGAGGGCTGGCTGGTCAGTTCGGGTGCTGCGGCCCAGCCGACGCTCAATCCGCTCAATCCACTCCGGTCTGGCTTCGCGAACCCAGACCGGCAGATGCAAAACTTCCTGGATGCTGATCCGGTAGTAAGCATCCAGGTGACTAATCGCCTCCAGCAGTTCTTCCACCGAGGCCAGACCGCGGCCCACAGTGTTGCGGAAGAGTTGCCCCGAATGCAATTTTTCGGCGCTTACCCGGCTGGTGAGGTACAGATCGAAGCCTGCTTCATGGCGGTGAATCCAGAGTTCGAGGGTCTCGGATTGCGCCGCCAATCTGCCCCCCAACAACTCATGGGCTCGTAGCGAGTGGATGGCTTCGACCAACGGCCTCATGGTCATAACTGTAGACAAGGGGTAGTCTATCCAGCAGCAAATTTGCACCATAAAGCGCGGATGGCCGTTACGGGTCAGGCTGATAGCATGGGAAGGTGATCACCCTCGAGCACATCCAGGCCGCTGCCCGGCGAATTGCCCCCTACATCCACCGCACCCCGGTATTCACCAGCCAGGGACTGGACCGCCTGTTAGGCCGCCGGCTTTTCTTCAAAGCCGAACACCTGCAAAAAACCGGCAGTTTCAAGGCCAGAGGTGCGCTCAACGCAGCGCTCCAGGTGCAAAATCCCCGGGGCATCATTGCGGTCTCGTCTGGAAACCACGCCCAGGGAGCCGCCTATGCCGCCCAGGTGATCGGGGTTCCGGCGCTGGTAGTGATGCCCGAGGATGCCTCCCCCACCAAAAAAGCCGCCACCCGGGCCTACGGGGCTGAGGTCTACGACCAGGGGGTGACGGTGGAAAACCGCGAAGAGGTGGTGCGCAAGCTGGCTGAAGAAACAGGCTACGAGCTGATTCATCCTTTCGACGACTTGCGGGTGATGGCCGGACAGGGCACCCAGGCGCTGGAATTGTTGGAACAGGTGCCCGACCTGGACGCAGTGCTGGTCTCGGTGGGGGGTGGGGGTCTGATTTCCGGCATCGCCACCGTGATCAAGACCCTGCGGCCCGAGTGCGAGGTGATCGGGGTCGAGCCCGAAACTGCCAACGATGCCCAGCAGAGCTTGCAGGTGGGGGTTCGCATCAAGCTGATGCAGGCCCCCAAAACCGTTGCGGACGGCGTGCGCACGATGGTAGTGGGCGAGAAAACCTTCCCGGTCATGCAGCACCACGTAGACCGCATTGTAACCGTGCCGGACGAGACGACCCTGAAAGCCCAGCGGCTGATGATGGAGCGGCTCAAACAGGTGGTGGAGCCCACCGCCGGGCTGGCCCTGGGGCCGGCGTTGATGAACTATACCCTGCCGACGCGGGTAGCGGTCATTGTGTGTGGGGGAAACTGGCTGCCGTGAGGAATGCGGATAGCCGGTAGCAAAGGCTTGCTGCTTTAGAAATGCCCCGAAATCAGCTCTAGGCTCTTTCTAGGGACTTTTATCGCGGCAATTCAGAGGTAGCCTACAGGCATGGACACCACAACCATACCGATGCCAAACGACCTCGAGATTGCCCGACAGTCCAGACCAAAACCCATCGAAGAAGTAGCCAGGAGCCTAGGAATTGCTCCCCAGGAGTTGTTCCATTATGGCCCGCATATGGCCAAGGTAACCGCCCCGCCGCGAAGTCCAAAGGGGAAGCTTATCCTGGTCACAGCCATGACCCCCACCCCGGCCGGAGAGGGCAAGACCACGGTAGCGATTGGACTGACCCAGGCCCTGGGTAGGCTGGGGAAAAAAGCGGCAGTAGCCATTCGGGAGCCTTCGCTGGGGCCGGTCTTTGGCATCAAAGGAGGGGCTGCTGGGGGGGGCTATGCCCAGGTGCTGCCCATGGAGGAAATCAATCTGCACTTCACCGGCGACTTCCACGCTGTCACCAGTGCAGTCAACCTGCTCTCGGCAATGCTGGACAATCACCTTCACCAGGGCAACGCCCTGGGGCTGGATGCCCGTCGCATTGAGGTCAAGCGGGCCCTGGACATGAACGACCGGGCCCTGCGACAGGTAGTGGTGGGACTGGGCGGCCCCAGCCAGGGGGTGCCCCGCGAGGCTGGCTTCGAGATTACCGTAGCCAGCGAGGTGATGGCCATCATGAGCCTGGCCTCGGATCTGGGCGACCTGCAGGAACGCCTGGGAAAGATTCGCATCGGCTATACCCAGTCCGGCCAGCAGGTGTTCGCCCGCGACCTGGGCGCTGCCGGGGCCATGACCGCGCTGCTCAGGCAGGCCTTCTATCCCAACCTGGTGCAGACCCTCGAGCACCAGCCAGCCTTCGTACACATGGGGCCGTTTGGCAATATCGCCCACGGCACCAACTCGGTAATGGCCACCCGTATGGCCCTGGGTTATGCCGATTATGTGGTAACCGAGGCGGGGTTTGGCTCCGATCTGGGAGCCGAAAAATACATCCACCTGGTCTGTCGCAAAGCGGGGTTTGCGCCCCAGGCGGTGGTGCTGGTCGCAACCATGCGGGCCCTGCGCTTCCACGGAGGGCAGGACGACTACGCCCAGCCCAACCTCGAGGCGGTGCGCAAGGGGCTGCCCAATCTGGCCAGGCATATCGAGAATGTGCGGCTCTTTGGCTTCGAGCCAGTGCTGGCTTTCAATCGCTTTCCCACCGATGGACAGGAGGAGCTCGGGCTGCTGCGGGCGTTTGCCGCCGAACAAAGGGTACAAATTTCCTTTACCGAACTCCACGCCAAAGGGGGGGCAGGGGGCCTCGAGCTAGCGCAGATGGTGCTCGATGCGGCACAAAACCCCGGCCAGATGAAGTTTGTATACGAGCTCGAGCAACCCCTGGAAAGCAAAGTCGCAACCCTTGCCAGCAAGGTCTACGGCGCAGCCAGGGTCGAGTACACCCAGGAAGCCCGCAAAGCCCTCAAGCGGCTGGAAAAGGAGGGCTGGGGCAGCCTGCCGGTAATCATCGCCAAGACCGCCAACTCCCTTACCGACAACCCCCGACTGCGGGGCCGCCCAGAGGGCTTTAGCGTGACTGTGACTGACCTCAAGCCCAAGTGTGGGGCGGGCTTTGTGGTGGCCTACATGGGCGAGGTCATGACCATGCCGGGGCTACCCAAAGAGCCTTCCGCACTCAAAATTGGGCTGGATCGAGAAGGGCGGATTACCGGCTTGTTCTAGCGCAGCAGCCGCTCGAGAATGCTCCGTACCACCTGCCCGGTCTGGGACAGGAGCCGGGGGTCGGCAGCGGTATCGGTGGGAAGGTGGTAGTTGGGGTCGAGGCCCCGGAAAAAGAAGAGCACCGGAACCCCGGCCTGGGCAAAGGGCACATGGTCGCTGCCCCCGCCCGGAGCGCTGCCGCAGGCTACCTGGAGGGCGTTGCAGTCCGCCAGCGCCCGCAGTTCGCCGCTCCCGCCAATACCCAGGGAGCCATTCACATCCACGCCCACCATGTCCAGGTTGAGCATGGCCTTGAGGCCGCGCACAAGCTCGAGGTTTTGCTCGACAAACCTGCGCGAACCCCACAGCCCATCCTCTTCGCCATCGAAGAAGATAAACCAGGTGTGCTCGGAGATGGGCGAGCTGGCGAGTTGACGGGCCAGCTCGAGCACCGTCACGGTGCCCGAAGCATTATCGTTGGCTCCCGGACTACCCGGCACCGAGTCGTAGTGCCCACCCACGATAGCCAGCGGGCTGGCACTGCCCCGCCGGGCCATCACATTGCGCCCCTGTACTTCCTCGGTCACAATGCGCGCATCCAGCACAGCGCGGGTTCCCGTCTGGTTGAACAGTGCGTCGCCATCGCTGCGCGAGAGGGTCACGCCCGGAATGGGGCTACTACCGCCAAAGGTGAAGCGGGTTCCGCTGGGTTCTTCGGTCACGAGGATGATTCCCACTGCCCCGCGACCTGCCGCCAGTCGGGCTTTCTCGAGGCCCGGAATCCCACCCCGGCGCACCACTGCAATGGTTCCTTGCAGGTTCAGGGTGGCAATATCTGCCGCCAGCCCCGCCCCCGGAACCACTGCCAGCGGCCCTTCCACCCGCTGGCCAGGGCTGCCCGCTATGCTGCTGACCTGGAGGGTGGTATCCCCCACCTGCAAGGATGAGCCCAGGTCGCGGGTGCGGCTGTAGGTGAAGGGCTGGAAGTCCACCGTATAGCCCACCTTGCGCAGTTCCGCCGCCAGGTACTCCCCTGCTGCCGTGAGCGCAGGGGTGCCCGCCACCCGTGGCCCCTGGGCCTGCAAGGCCTGCAGGTCGGACTGCATGCGCTCGGTGGAAAAAGCACCGGCCCAGGCCAGCAGCAAAAAAACCGCCGACAGCAAGGCTTTTGTGAGAAACCGGGAGGCTGGGAACTGGCTCATGTCCAAAGCTTGCCATCCAGTCCATGAGTTGAATGGGATTCGGACTGAGAATCATGACCCGCCCAACCCCGCCAACACGTGATTCCGGCCAGCAGGGTGGCGAAGCGGAGGTTTGACCCGTCGGCAACGCTCAGGACGGTTGCCATAGAAGGCCTTCCAATTCATAAACCCTGAGGCGACCCGGAGGCGGTTCTCAAAAAAAACAAGAGTCTTCCCTGGGTAAAAATGCTGTACAGGGCTTATTTTTTTGTCACTGGGGACGGCTGAAAAAAAATAGCGAAGGGAATGCAATGTAGTGCGCCCCTAAAGTGAGACCATAAGCTAAGAGAGCTTTTGGTTGATTTTC
>NZ_CALMCQ010000077.1 GCF_937863175.1 uncultured Meiothermus sp.
GCCCAACCCTCTCACCGGGTATGGCCAGGCCAAACTGAGGGCGGAAAATTTTGTTCGAGAGATACTACCCACCGCGACCATTGTCCGTACCTCGCTGATCTGGGGCCTGAACCCCATAGACGTGACCAGCCAGATGGTACTGGAGCTTGCCGACGGAAAGCGCGAGGGTGGACTGTTTAGCGATGAATATCGCTCTTTTGTGTTTGCCGAGGATCTGGCCCAGGCCCTGTGGGAACTGGTTGGGCTGAACTACCAGGGAGTGCTGCACCTGGGTGGGGCCGAGGTGCTGAGCCGGCTCGAGTTTGGTCGTCTGCTGGCTCCCCACTACGGGCGGAACCCCGCTGGACTACCGGCCCAGCGCCGCGCCGATTATCCGGGCCCTCGCCCCGGCAACTGTGCGCTGGATAGCTCGCTGGCCCAGTCTATGCTCCAGACCCGGCTGCGCGGAGTGCAGGAGGTGTTGCTCGAGCGCGAAAGGCCAGACTGAAATAGCAGTCGCGGTTCTCGCTACTGGCGCCGCCGGGGCATGTGGTTTCTGACACGATTTTCTGGCCTGAGACCTGCAAGCTTGAACAGACTTCACCCAAGCCCTCTGCTGCGTTATCCTGAGCCCCATGCTGAAACTCGGCGTGGATTTTGGGCTGTCCAATACCGATGTGGTGTTGCTGGAGAACCAGACCATCATTGCCAACCAGGTCTTCAAGGCCGGTTCGACCCGTCTCGAGGTGCTGGCCAGGATACTTGCGAAGCTGGGGGTTCGGCCCTCCGAGCTGGGTGCAATTGCCGTTGCTGGAGGGCTATCGCATAACCTACCCGAGTCCTTTGAAGGGATCGCCCTCCAGAAAATAGGCGAGGCCCAGGCAGTCGGACGCGGTGCGCTGGCCTTATCAGGGCTTCGGGAAGCGCTGGTGGTCTCGGCCGGAACCGGCACTGCTATGTATGCCGCCAGAGAAAGCGAAGCCCAGCACTTCACAGGCTCAGCGGTGGGGGGCGGCACCCTGCTGGGCTTATCCCGGCTCTTGCTGGGGACTGCCGACCCCCTCGAGGTGGCCCGACTGGCGGCTCGAGGGGATACCAGTCGGGTAGATTCGACGCTTCTGGATGTGATTGGAGGGGGTATTGGCCACCTGCCCCCCGATGCGACAGCGGTCAATCTGGGCCGGCTGGTGCACGACATTGAGGCCAGCCGGGAAGACCTGGCGGCAGGCCTGGTCACGCTGGTGAGCCAGGTGATTGCCATGATTGCGCTCAATGCGGCGAAGGCCGCTGCACTGCCGCAGATTGTGATTGTGGGGCACCTGCCCGACCTCGAGCCCATGCGTAAGGCCTTCGAGCGGGTCTGGTACTTTTACCAGACCCACCCCAAACCCCTGATACCCCCCAAATCCGGCTGGGCTACAGCCTATGGAGCAGTGCTTAGTGTCTCCTGAAGTGTTGTCTGGGCGCGCCCATTCACGAAACCCAGAGGGGGTAAAGAGACGGTTTTCAAAACAACCAGCGATGCAGTCCATTTAATAACTGCCTCTCAAGGCTTGCCGGCCCGAAAAGAACCGACCGATAGTTGCTATCGGTCGGTTTACGGAGAGAGTTAAGTGCGTCCACGATAGAAATTTCGGTTATGGTTCTTGCGAGAGGCGATTTTTGGGTCTGCGCCGGCGCAGCTCCTCTGCCAGGCCCTCACCCTACGGCCAATTCCTAACGACGAGAAACCGGGGTCTAGGGGGCCAGGCCAAAGGTGGCGAGCCAGTCCAGGTCGTCTTTTCTATCAACGCGATAGACACCGCCCGTACCCGCACAGTTACCGTTTTTGCCGAACGAAGTCACTCCACCAATCACATTGCTACTGCCGATAAAGTTCGGTCCACCCGAATCGCCAAAGCAGGTGCCGCCGGTGCTGGCGTTGTTTGAGAGCAAGATAGAGAAGTCGCCGGTGAAGCCCGGCACGTTGATCTGAATCAGGTGGGGTGTTGCGAACATACGTACCCTGGCGGCTTCCACAAAGACCGGGTTGATTCTCTGTAACCCGTAGCCCACAGCGGTAAAGCTGGTGTTTTTCAGGCCACGCCGCCGGGCCATATCGTCTAGCACGTCCTGCTGGGGTAGCCGGCCGTACTGGCTCATCACCATAGGCCGGTTCAGTACAACCACCCCCAGGTCGTAGAGGAAGAAGGCGCGGGGGTTGTATTGCGGATGGGTGTATGGCGTTCCACCGGTCTGCCCTGTAAAGGG
>NZ_CALMCQ010000078.1 GCF_937863175.1 uncultured Meiothermus sp.
ACGGTCGGCGAAAAAAGCGTCTCCCTTCGGTCGGGTTAGACCGAATCGGATATCATACCAGCCTGATCCAGATAACCTTCCACCTCACTCGAGGCCCCGAAGGGGTTGATCAGCTCACAAAGCAACGCGTACTAAAACTGATTTGCTTCGCGCCTTCACGCTCCCGAGGGCGAACTGCCTCCCCGGTGGAGTTTTCGGTTACGGATGCACCGCGAGACTCCCTGAAACCGCCCTAAGCTCGCCGCCCTTGCTCCCCTTGTTGTTCCAACAACTGATAAAAACCCCTGGCGTTGTGGAGGTAGTGCGCCAGTATGCCGGGAATCAGGCTTCCGGTGAGCAAATAGGCTGTACCGAACATCAGACCACCACAGAAAATAAAAAGCGGATAGGCCCAGGCTCGGCGGTCAGGCACCGGATGGAGTGCCGTAAACACCATAGCCTGGAGCAGTACTCCCAACCAACCGCCAAACAAGGCGTTTTGTAGAGCTCCGCGAAAAAACACCTCCTCACCCACGCCGGAAGCCAGGGCCAGCAGCAAAGCCTGATGGTGGCTGATGCCCTGGGAGCGCATCACTGCCCCAAGCTGGCCGTGTAAGGCTTCGGAGGCCCGGAAGCTGCTGGGGAACAGGCGTGAAAACAGGAGTTCAAGCCCGATCAGTCCAGAAAACAACAGCAAAAAAGCCACGATATCCCGCAGCGGATGGGGGCTCTGGATGGCAGAATAGCCTGCCAGGCTCATCCAGACCAGGCCTACCAGCAAGAGCCCAAGCTGGATCAGCATGAACAAGCGAAACATGCTGTCTTCAAGGCCCTTCACTACCGATATTGAAGCCCTGCTCGAGCAATTTGCGCGAATAGGCTCTAAACGCAAGCAGGGTTTGAGTGCGCTCAATACCCTTTAGCTTACGCAAGCCCAGGGTTACGATATCGTCGAGTTGCTCAAAGTCCTTGAAGCTCAGTATGGCTACTAAATCCCACTCCCCGGTAACTGAATACACCTCAGCCACCCCCGGAATGTCAGCTACCGACTCAGCAGTCTCGGCGGTGGATTCGCGGCAGGTCTGGATCAGGACAAAAGCAGTAATCATGCCTGGATGATACTCCACAAACATACGCCCTGCAGCAGGCCTTCGTTCGCCGAAGGCGGAAATTCGAAGGCCATACGTCTATCTTTTCTGACCCTTCAGCCGACCGTGCGACCCGAATTCCTGGTCAACTATGCGGGGGTCTGAGGGGAGGTGTGAAGAATTAGTTGGGGCTTGAACCGCACCACATCGGCGGAGACAAAATGTAAGGGGATCCCCTTCCACTCCTGGGGCAACCTTTGCGGATCAGCCCCGTGCAGGTGTCCGTAGACCACACAGGTGGGCCGGTACTGATCTATCAGCTCCGTAAAGCCGGTGGGGCCGCCGGTGGGGCCATAGGGCGGATAGTGCATGGCTAGAATCAGGTACTCGTATTCCCGGCCCTGAATGGTTTTGAGGGAGAGCGCCAGCCGCTCGACTTCCCGCTTATAAATTTTTTCGTCTTCCGGGCTGAAATTGTAACTTCCTGGGGTGTCCCAGCCCCGGCTTCCAGCTATTGCAAGGTTGCCAATGATAAGCGAGTCGTGCTGCAGGGCATGCATGCGCGGGGGAAGCATTTGCCTCAAACGGGTGATGGAGGGCCACCAGTAGTCGTGGTTGCCCCGCAAAAGGATTTTGGTGCCGGGTAATTGTGCGATATCGGCCAGATCCACCAGGGCTTCAGGCAGTTTTAAGGCCCAGGAGATATCCCCTGCTATGATCACCAGATCCTTTTCATCTACCGTGTTGCGCCACTCCTGGAAAACAACTTCGGGATGCCCGTCCCATTCGGTTCCAAAGATATTCATGGGCTTGGGAAAGGCTTTGGACAGGTGGATGTCGGCAATGGCGAAGACGCGCATAAGCAGGCTTCAGGGTCCCCGAGACCCGGGTCAGGGAAAATCAGACAGCCGTGTCTAGTGTCTAGGGTTCAGGCCCGAGCGTCAAGTGTCGCGCTGAACAGACCTGGAAGGTTTACAGAAAACCCATCGCAGCTTACAAGTTTCATTACGCCTGTGGCATAATCGGATGGATGAAGGACGAGACCCCCGACCAACTGTTTCTATATGCGGTGCGGGTGTTGGGTGCGCGAGCCTGCTCGGAGTCGGTGTTGCGTCAAAGACTAGCTCGAAGGGCCAGGCCGGAGGTGGTAGGGGTGGTGTTGCAGCGGGTCAAGAGCCTGGGCTACCTCGACGACCAGAAGTACGCCGAAGGCTATGCCCGGCTTTATGCGGGCAGGTGGGGAGCGGCCAAACTGCGTAAGGCGCTGCTGGATAAGGGCGTTGCTCGCAGCACCATAGACCAGGTTCTGGCTGAGCAGGAATTGCAGAATGACCCGGTTGAAGAAGCAGTCGCCTTGCTGGATCGTTACCAAAGTCGCCACAGAGGCCAGAAGCCCAGGGCTATACGCTTCCTTGCGAACCGGGGCTACGCTCTGGGCAACGCGCTTGCGGCCTGGGAACGCTACAAAGAGCAGACTGTAGAGTCATAGGCTCGAGTACCCTCAGCCCACCAGCTCAAACCCACTCGCCGCCGTGCATTAGCGGCTCGGCCTGCCCGGACTGGCTGATGCCGTCCACATCTACTTCGCTCGAGCCGATCATCCAGTCAATGTGGATCAGGCTGCTACAAGCTCCTCTGGCTGCGAGTTCCTCGGAGGTTAGATTGTTCCCGCCCAAAAAGCACTGGCTGTAGGCCTGGCCCAGCGCAATGTGACTGGCCGCGTTCTCGTCGAAGAGGGTGTTGTAGAAGAGCAGGCCGCTCTGGGAGATAGGCGACGAATGCGGCACCAGGGCCACCTCGCCCAGGCTGCGAGCACCCTCATCGGTTTGCAGCACCTGGTTCAGGACATCGGCCCCACTTCTGGCCCTGGCCTCAACAATGCGGCCTTTTTCAAATCGAACCTGAATGTCTTCCAGCAGACTGCCCTGGTACGAGAGCGGTTTGGTGCTACGGACATAACCCTCGATTCGGTCTTTGTGGGGGGCGGTGAAGACTTCCTCGGTGGGAATGTTGGGGTTGCAGATCAGACCATTTTTGGCTTTAACCGCACCCCCAGCCCACTGGTGATCGTCGGCCAGACCCACCACCAGGTCGGTGCCGGGCCCCTTGAAATGCAAGGCCTGGTAGCGCCTTTCGTTGAGATACTGCACTCGATTATGCAGGTTCTGATTGTGGGCGGCCCAGGCTACAACGGGGTCGGGGGTGTCCAGTCGAGATGCCTTGAAAATGGCATCCCAGAGCTTGTCAACCGCCACTTCCTGGGGGTCGTTGGGAAACACCGTGCGAGCCCAGGCCGGTTGGGCAAAAGCGACGATGGTCCAGTTGATATGATGGGTAGTGATCAGGTCTATGACCCTTTTGTAGGACATCGAACGGGCGCGGTTAGCCCTCGCAACCGACTCGGGATTCTGGCCCTTAAGCAGACTGGGATCGTTGCCAGCGATGTGCAGACGGGCAGCACCGTCCTGGAAGGCATCTGCCATCCCGTTAAATAGCCATTTCTGGGTTTTGTCGAAGGAGGCTTCGGGTGCGTGCTGGTAGCGCAGCAGGTTGCCCGCATCGTCGTCATACAAGACCGTTACCAGGGGGCTTCCGGCCCGGTAGGCCTGCTCGGTGATTTTTCGCGCCAGTGGCACGGCTTCGATGGGAGCAGTGATGACCAGTTCCTGGCCTTCCCGGAGCCCCAGCCCCACCTGAACCGCAACTTTAGCCAGTTGATCGAGAGGATGTTCTAAATGTTCCATCCCAAAAACTCTACCGTACTTTGCGTGACCTAAGGTTCATATCGTGGCAGCTTACTCACCGTACAGGAGCGATAAGCCATACCAGAACCGGCCTGCTGCTGCAGGTGGCAGCCCCTCCCAGGCATGGGTGTTCCAGCCCAGCTTGACGAAGGGTAACCCTGCTTGCTACCCTCGAGGCAGTCATGCGACGCCGTACCCCCCGCAGCTACAAGTGGCACCACCAGCGCTGGTGGTGCGGCTAGGCTCGAGCGCGGCTTTTACCCCTGCGCTTGGGCTTTTCTCGAGGTGTTGGCCTCGAGTTTTTCTTTAGTCCATAGTCGATAGCCAAAAGGCCATAGACCCCCTTTAGAAGAGGTATTCATGCAACTACCCAGCTAAG
>NZ_CALMCQ010000079.1 GCF_937863175.1 uncultured Meiothermus sp.
GGTGCGGCGCAGCCAGGCCCCCACACGGGTGATGCGGGGGTCGCGCCGTAGCTTCTGGTCGCGCTCCCACTCGGCTCTGAGGGCAGGGTCTTGCTTCAGGGCCTGGCACAGCACCTCGTCGGCATTCTGCACCATGGTGCGGAACTTCAGCGCCCGGAAGCGCCGACCGTCCTTGCCCAGGCGCTCGTGGGCAAACCCCACGGGGCCGCTCGAGTCCAGCCGGATCAGGAGGGCAATCAGGGCCAGCAAGGGGAGCAGGAGCAGCCCGCCCACCAGCACCCCCATCAAGTCCAGGCCCCGCTTCAGCCACCGCGCCGAGGGTTGCAACAGGTTGTGGCGCAAATCCAGGCCCAGAATCCCGCCCATATCGGTGGCCGAGACCCAGAGGCTGGCCATGCCAAACAGATCGGGGATCAGGGTCAGCTTGGGGAATGCGCTGCCGTAGCGCTCGATAACCTCGAGCAGGCGCGGTCGGGAAATCCCCGGAATGGCCAGCACCGCATGCCGGACTCCCCACTCCCGCGCAAGTTTGGGTGCAAGCGCCAGCCCCCCCAGCACGGGGATACCCCTGCACTCCCCCTGCTTGGTATGGTCGTCGTCCAGAAAAGCCACCGGCTTGAAACCCAGTCCGGGCTGGCGTTGCATGGCCCTGGCGACCTCCTCTCCGGTCTTGCCTGCGCCCATAATTACCACCGGGTAGCCCCACCAGGGCTGCGCCGCGAACCAGTGACGCAGGAGCGCCCTGGTGAGCGGAACCCCCACCAGGCTGAGCACCCAGGCCACCAGGAAGATGGCCCTCGAGAAGGTTTCGGCTTCTTTGAACAAAAACGTGGTGGAACCCAGCAGCAGATAGACCGTAGTGGTAGCGGTAAAGACCCGGCGAATCTCCTCGGGAACGCTCAGACCCACGCCGGGATAAAGCCCCAGCAGGGCATAGACCGCCACAAACAGCACCAGCGCAGGCCAGAGCTGCCAGTAGGTCTGGAGCTCGAATACTCCTCCCAGCATGAAGCGAACCCAGACCGTTCCAGCCATCAGGGCCGTGAGGGTGAGGACATCGCCCGCTACGAGCGTGGCAATGGTGAGCCAAGGCTTGCTGGCAACCACAGCATTCGACCTGGCTACAGGATAGGGCAAAACCCTGGGAATACGGGACTGCATCCCCCAGAGGGTAGCGTATACACTCCAATTTTCTGGGCTAAATGACGCAGGTTCAGGGGTGGGTGTCCCAGAAGCGCCGATGCAGGCTCAACCTCCGTCTAAGCGGCAAGGGTATCTGACCATACCGGCGGCCCATCTGGTAGGCCAGGAACTTGAGGGTGGCCTCGAACCAGCTATATAGAATCCAGCCCCAGGCACCTTTTTGGGCCAGGTGAATGGTCATGTGTCGCACCAACCGAAAGCCTTCTCCACTGGTTCTGGCCCCTGCCAGCATCTCCCCTGCCTGGCTCACAAACACCCCTACATCGAACAGACGGCGAAACTGCTGCACAGGGCTGTAGTTGTGCGAATGCAACACCCTGGCCTCGGCACTATAGGCCACCGCATGGCCTGCGCGGAGCAACTGGGCACACAAATATACATCCTCGTCCACAATCACCCAGTCGGGGTAGCCCCCCATCGCCCAGAACACCTCGGCCCGCACCGCCGAGGCCACGTCGGAGTAGAAGAAGGTTTTGAAGCCTTTGTGTGGAAGCTGTGCGAGGGTTTGCAGGTGGCTCTGGGCGGGGTAGTTGAACTGTCGTCCAAAGGCTTCGGGGGGGTTGGCGCCGGGATAAGGGATTTGACGGGCATAGGCTGCCACCGCCCTGCCCTGTTCGATGGGCTCGATCAGCTTTTGCAGAAAGGATTCGTCCACAGGCAGGGCATCCTGGGTCATGAAAACCAGGATTTCGCCCTTCGCCAGCCGGGCTGCGCGGTTGCGGGTTCCACCGTGGTTAAACTCGGACTGGGGAATTACCTCAACCTGGCAGCCCGCCTCTTTGGCAATTGCCGCCGTCTGGTCGGGAGAGGAGGAGTCTATGACGATGATCTCGAGGGGTTTGAGGGTTTGTTGCCAGAGCGCTTGGACAACGGGACGAATATGGCGCCCAGCCAAAAGAGTCGGAATTACAATACTGGTCTTCATACCGATAACCAGAACCCTAGATTGCGCACCCAGCCGGTATAGGCAATCCGGTTTCGCACCAGAAAAGCTCGCTTTGAAAGAGGTCCCAATTCGTTTAGTCTTCCGTACTGAATTATGGCCTTAGGGGTCAAATCTCCAAAACGCTCTGAAAAGGCCCTGGCCTGTCTTTGAGCCTTCTCAATACTCCTTTTGGCTTCTACCGCTTTACGCACAATAGTTCGCCAGTCCCAGGCATTTGCGCCGGTATGGTTGCTCATGTGTTGCCTGTAACGCACTGTAGGCTCAGGAAAAGCTTCCAAATGTCCAAATGCCGCTGCCACAAGCGCCAACCACCAGTCATGCATGATGGCTTCTTCAGGAATCGGAAGTGCTTTTTGATACAAAGCTCGGTTAATTAACGTTGCGCATCCAGTCACCGAATTCTGCACTAGCAAAGTATTCCAACCTTGGCCAGAAGCTGGACTGAGATACTGGTACTTCCAGAACGATTTCGCAATTGTGCTAAGGTCTTTATCTACGACCTCTAGATCACTATGCACCAGGATTGGAGTGTTCGACCCCATAGAGGTTTCGAGTCGAAGCATCTTTTGCATTAGAACTTCAATCTTGTTTGGCATCCAAACATCATCTTGATCGCAAAACATCACATATGGTGCAGAAGCATGCTCCAACAAGCGAGCAAAATTGCTCTTTGCGCCCTGGCCACTCATGTCATCTTCGAGTAGCCTAAATCGCTCTGGATACTTTTGCGAGAAAGCTCTGAGTATTTCCAGGGTGCTGTCAGTGGAACCGTCATCACGTGCAAGGATTGACCAGTTCGTATAGGATTGTGCTCTTAGCGATTCAAGCTGATCAAATAAATATTCCGCTCCGTTAAAAGTCGCCATCAGTATCTCTACATGATTACCGTTCAACGAACACCTCACCCTATCGTATTTGAGCGGAAGAAAGGCAGCCTAGCATCCTGAGTAAAGAGGAGCGAGGCCAATATTAAGCACCAGCAAGTCCAGCTAATTTCCAAGCCACCCTTTCATATACCCACGAGCAGCTACCACTTTCCTCTGCCCGAAGCATTTTTGCCCTCGAAAACCCCAGTATGCAGCCGCCAACAAGCTTCGCATAACAACATAGACAATAAACCAAATGGGGTAATCGTGTTTTCGAATGACCCGACCAGTTCCCATGGCGTACTTGTGTAATTTTTCCAATGCTGACGCGCCACATTCTTCTTGATTAGAATTTGGGTGCCAGATCACTAGTTTTGGATGATAAAAAACCCTGAAGCCTTCCTCAATTGAGCGTAGCACGTAGTCCACGTCTTCGCTCGAGCCCCAATACGCACCTACCCCTAGCTCTTCATCGAAACTCCCAACCTGCTCTATTACCTCTCGACGAAAAAACATTGCGGTTGAAGATACACGCCTTCCCACACTCCACTTATCCACAAACCCTTCCTTACTATCAAATCGGAGTGCATAATTCTTCCCAAAACGATCTTCCCAGCGGCCAAGCACGACCTGAGTTTCTGGCTGCAGGACTAATATCTCCTCTATCTGACTTAGAACTGCCCTCGGATACTCACAATCGTCATCAGGAAAAGCAACAACTTCCCCATTGACATATTTCAAACCCTCATTGCGAGCCCTAGACAAACCCAACGGTGCAGTAAGGTAGGTTATCTGGAAACTGGATTGATAGGTACTTAGCAGCGGTTCAGCCAGCCTATCTGTGCTCTGGTCTACAACTATGAGCTCTATTTCGGCGTGATTCTGATGCTTTAGAGATTCCAGAAATCGCTCGAGTTCGTGAACTCTTCCCACAGTTGCTAGTACAAAAGAGAACTTCACAGCACAACCTCGATGAAAGGCAAATTGGACCAAGGTACATTACTCAATGAAACTTGCCCGGATGCATTCAAGCCGACATCAGCTGTATTTATACCATAGGTACGGCTTTCAAGGGGCGCAAGCAGGTCAGTAGTTCGCCAAACTCTACCACTTCCTTGATTTGGATGAAATGTTGCCAGGTGCAAGATATCCATGCCTCTTCCTATCAACGACG
>NZ_CALMCQ010000080.1 GCF_937863175.1 uncultured Meiothermus sp.
AGCGCGAGGACTACGCCCGCGCCCTGCAGTATCTCGACACCATCGTCGCGCTTCGTCCCGATTTCGTCGAGGGATGGAACATGCGGGCGACCGTCTATTACATGCTCGACGAGTACGACCTGTCGAGCATCACGCGCCTCTCGGGCGGCGGCGCGGCCCTGGGAATTGATGCCCGCGATGGCTTCAACCTGGCAGTGCGGCTTCTGAACAACCAGTTGGGCGGCCTTCCCGTCGAAGTAGTTGTGGCCGACGATCAACAAAACCCGGATGTAGCCCGACAAGCGGTAGACCGGCTGCTCAAGCGCGAGCGGGTGGACTTCATGACCGGTATCATCTTCTCCAATGTCCTCCTGGCTGTGGGTGATGCGATCTTCGAGGAGAATGTCTACTACATCAGCTTGAACGCCGGGCCTTCGGAATATGCCGGGGAGCGCTGCAACCCCTTCTTCTTCAATGTGGCCTGGCAGAACGACAATCTGCACGAGGCCATGGGTCAGTACGTCAACACCCGCCGTTTTGAGAATGTCTTCATCCTGGCCCCCAACTACCCCGCCGGACGCGATGCCCTGACCGGCTTTAAGCGCTTCTTCAGGGGCAGGATCGTCGCCGAAGTTTATAACCGCTTCGGCCAGCTCGACTTCTCTGCCGAGATTGCCCAGATTCGTGCAGCCCGACCCAAAGCGGTCTACACCTTCCAACCGGGCGCGATGGGGGTGAACTTCATCAAGCAGTATGCCGAGGCCGGTCTGCTGCGGGAAATTCCTTTGTTCTTGCCGGGTTTTTCAGCCGACTCCGACGTGATCCGGGCAGTGGGCCGCCCAATGGTGGGCATCTACAATAGCTCGCACTGGGCGTTGGAACTCAACAATCCGGTAAACCAGCGCTTCGTGGAGGAGTTCCGCAAAGCGTACAATCGCACTCCCACCCTCTACGCCTCGCAGGGCTACGATGCCGCGCTAATGCTGGATGCCGCCATTAGAGCCGTGGGTGGCGACATTTCCAAGAAGGATGATCTGCGTAGAGCCTTCCTGGCTGGTTTCAATAGCACCAGAGGCCCCCTCCGATTCAACCGTAACGGCTTCCCCATCCAGAACTACTACCTGCGTCAGGTGATCCAAGCCCCCAGTGGCGAAATCGTCAACCGGCTGGCCGGAACCATCTTTACCAACCACAGCGATGCCTATGTCACGCAGTGCAGGCTAAGGTAATCGAGGAGGTAGAGGCCAGTGCCTCCAACCCTGTTTCTGGAACAGATCCTCAACGGTGTCCAGTTCGGCCTGATGCTCTTTCTACTGGCCGCAGGTCTGACCCTGGTGTTCGGCATCATGGACATGATCAATCTGGCCCACGGCTCGCTCTACATGATCGGGGCCTACCTGACCGCGACTTTTGTGGGCCTGACTGGGGTGTTCTGGCTCGGAGTCTTGCTGGCGGTAGTAGGGACGGCCCTGATCGGGATGTTGTTGGAGCTCACCATACTGCGCCAGCTCTACAAGCGAGATCACCTATCGCAGGTGCTGGCCACCTTTGCCCTGATTCTGATCATCAACGAAGTGGTGCGAATTATCTGGGGTCCGCAGCCCCTGCTACTCTCAGCTCCCGAAGGCTTGTCGGGGCCTATCGAAATTCTGCCCGGACTTAACTACTCGGCGTTTCGTTTAACCATCATTGTGGTGGGTCTGATCGTAGCGGTGGCCTTGCTACTTTTGGTCAACTACACCAGAGCAGGTATGTGGCTGCGGGCTGGTGCCTCCAACCGCGAGATGGCCCAGGCCATGGGGGTACCGATCAAACCCTTGTTCACCCTGCTATTTGGCGTTGGAGCTGCCCTGTGCGCCATCGCTGGTGCCTTCCTGGGGCCGATTCTGGCGGTGCAGGTGGGGATGGGCGAGAGTATCCTGATCCTGGCCTTTGTGGTGATCGTGATTGGGGGTATTGGCTCGATCAAAGGTGCGCTGGTAGGAGCACTGCTGGTAGGAATTGTGGACACTGCCGGGAGGGCCTTTCTTCCCATGCTGCTCAGTCAGGTCGCCTCGCCCGAGGTGGCCTCAAATCTCGGGCCTGCTCTGGCTTCGATTCTGATTTACCTGCTGATGGCAGTGGTGTTGTTTCTTAAGCCCCAGGGACTTTTCCCGGCCCGTACCTAGGGCAGTTGCTATAGAGAGTGCACCAGTTCACGAAACCTGCGGGTGGCAATAGGACGGTGTTCAAAGCCAACCCGGGATGCAATTCACTTGAAAACCGCCCAAGGAGGGATGGATGCGGCGCAACTGGCTGATTTTTCTAAGTAGCTACAGCGTAAGCTTGTCCGAAGAAGTGGGTCGCAAACCTACGCAGGAGCCCACGTTCTTCCATGGGTCGGGGTAACTGTGACCAGATCCCTCTGGAGATACCTGGTTCCGCTAGGCTTGCTCCTGGTATTTCCACCCATTGCCTACGCAACAGGCCTGGAGTTTTATACCGGCCTCATCACCAAAATCATGATCTTCGCGCTGGCTGCCAGCAGCCTCAACCTGATCCTGGGCTACGGCGGCATGGTGAGCTTTGGGCATGCAGCCTATTTTGGTGTGGGAGCGTACACGGTTGCGATCCTGACCCGCGAAGGGGTGACCTCGGCCTGGGTGATCTGGCCCGCCGCCCTGGTGCTTTGCGCTTTGCTGGCGTTCTTGATCGGATCCATCTGCCTGCGCACCAGGGGCGTTTACTTCATCATGATCACCCTGGCTTTTGCCCAGATGATCTACTTCGTGGTGATCTCGTTCAGGCAGTACGGCGGCGAGGACGGCCTGCGAGCACGACGACCCGATTTTGGGCTGTTTGAGCTGAGCGACACCGCCCTCTATTATCTGACCCTGGCTGTGCTGGTAGCAGCGTTGTACGCAGTGGCCCGGCTGGTGAACTCGAGGTTTGGGCGGGTTCTGCAAGCCATCCGCGAAAACGAGTCGCGGGCCGCCGCGATTGGGTATCCAGTCTACCGCTTCCAGCTGGTGGCCTTTGTGATAGCCGGTACGTTGGCGGGGCTGGCAGGGCTGTTGATGGCTCATTACACCCAGTACGCCTCCCCCAACCTGCTGGCCTGGCAGCAGTCCGGCCACCTGATGATGATGGTCATACTAGGCGGCGTGGGTCAGTTCTGGGGCGGGGTGTTGGGAGCCGCAGCGCTGCTGGTGGTGGAAGAAATCCTGCAGGGCTTCACCATCTACTGGCAACTGGGGGTGGGTCTGATTCTCTTGCTGATTGTGCTCTTTGCCCCCAGAGGAATTGCTGGGCTGTTTGGGCGGAGGGGATCGTGAGCCTGTTGACCCTCGAGCACCTCACCAAGCAGTTTGGTGGATTAACAGCGGTCAACGACTGCAACCTTGCGGTGGATGCGGGTGAGATCCACGCCCTGATCGGCCCCAACGGGGCCGGGAAGACCACCCTGATCAACCAGATCTGCGGCGCCCTCCAGCCCACCAGGGGCCAGATTCGTTTTGACGGGCACGACATTACCCACACCCCCCAGCACCAGCGCGTGCGTCTGGGGCTGGCCCGCACCTTTCAGATCACCAACCTCTTCAAGAACTACACCGTGCTGGAAAACCTCGAGCTGGCCGTGCAGGCCCGCAGTGGTAGCAGCTTCCACTTCTGGAATCCGGTGCAGCGCGAGATGCACCTGCGCGAAGAAGCCGAACAAATTACCGAACTGCTGGGCTTAACCTTTCGCAACCACACCATGGTGGCACAACTCTCGCACGGCGAGCAGCGGCAGCTCGAGGTGGGGCTGGCTCTGGCCTGCAAGCCCAAGATGCTGCTCCTCGACGAGCCAATGGCGGGCATGGGATCCGAGGAGTCGGGGCGGATGGTCGAGCTGATCGCAAGGTTGAGTCAGAACCTGACCATCCTGCTGGTCGAGCACGACATGGACGCAGTATTCCGACTGGCCCAACGTATCTCGGTGCTGGTCTATGGCCAGGTGATCGCCTCAGGCCATCCGGAAGAAATCCGGGCCAACCCCGATGTGCATAGGGCTTACCTGGGAGACGATCACGGAGGCAGGCACCCATGAGCATTCTGCTGGAAGTCCGGGATCTTCAGACTGCCTATGGCTCGAGCCAGGTCTTGTTTAACCTTAGCCTGCAAATACACCAGGGCCAGGTTGCCACCCTGCTGGGCCGCAACGGCATGGGCAAGACCACCACGGTGCGCTCCATCCTGGGCCTGACCCCCGCGCGTTCGGGCCTGATCGTTTTTGCAGGTCAGCGTATCGAGGCCCTTCCGCCCGAGCAGATCGCCGCCAGGGGGGTTACCGTGGTACCCGAGGGTCGGCAGATCTTCCCCAACCTCACCGTGAGGGAAAATCTGGTTGCTTTCGCGGCCAACCGCAACCAGAGCGCCGAGCCCTGGACGCTGCAACGGGTTTACCAACTATTCCCCCGCCTGCAAGAGCGGCAGCACAATCTGGGCAACCAGCTCTCCGGTGGCGAGCAGCAGATGCTGGCCATTGGCCGCGCCCTGATGACCAACCCCCGGCTGCTCATCCTTGACGAAGCCACCGAGGGCCTGGCTCCACTGCTGCGCGAGGAAATCTGGCGCTGCTTGAGGTTGCTCAAAGACAGCGGTCAGACCATTCTGGTGATTGACAAGTATGTCGAGCGCCTGATCGCTCTGGCCGACCAGCACACCATCCTCGAGCGTGGGCGGGTGGTCTGGCAGGGCAACTCACACACCCTGAAAGACCAACCCGAGTTATGGAAGCGTTACTTGAGCGTTTGAAGCAAAGGGCAAAAACCTGGCATATGCTTTAGCATCCTTTAGCTCTCTGCGCTCGGCTCTACGCCCTCTGCCCGAAGGAACCCGTCATGACCGAACCCTCCTGGCACGAACTCCAGTACAGCCCCCGACTCTCGGTGCCCCATGCTGCCGATTACTTCCAGCGCTGGGTTGAAGCATCCAGAGCTGCGCAACAACGGTTGAAATACCACGCTAACCTAGCCTACGGCACCGGCCCCAAAGAGACCCTCGACCTCTTCCCTGCCCAGAGCAGCCACTACCTGTTGGTGTTCATCCACGGCGGCTACTGGCGGGCCTTCGACAAGGACGACTTCTCCTGGGTCGCCCCGCCTCTGGTGCGGGCGGGCATCAGCGTGGCCGTGCTGAACTATGCGCTCTGCCCTACCGTGCATATCGCCGACATCAGCGAGCAGTGCCGAAAAGCAGTAGCCTGGCTCTTCCACCATGCAGCCCGGTATGGGGTGGGCAGCAGGGGCATGATTATCAGCGGGCATTCGGCTGGCGGGCATCTTACGGGTGAGATGTTTGCCACCCAGTGGGCTGATTACGGCGTACCACCCGGGGCCATCATCGGCGGAGTATCCATCAGCGGTTTGTTCGATTTGGAACCTCTGACCCAGGTTTCCTTCAACACCGACCTGCGACTCGACGCAACACGTGCCCGGGCTTCCAGCCCAGCTCTTAAGCAGCCAGCGATTGCGGCACCTCTGGTGCTGGCAGTGGGGGAACTCGAGTCCAGCGAATTCCACCGCCAGAGCCAGCTCCTGCACCAGGCCTGGCCGCATAACTGCTCCGAAGTAATTTCACTGCCAGGCTGCCACCACTTCAACGCGCCGGATGTTCTTACCGACCTTAACAGCCCGGTTTGGAAGCCTTTCTAGTAGCAAAAGGGCTGTTAGCCTTCTTGCAGAATGGGGCAGTATCGGGAGTGTTCAGGGGACACTTACGTAACAGGTCTATCGCCCACCCTACCCGGACTTGTCCATCTAGAACGGAACCACTGGCCCCTGGTCTTGCCCTTTTTGATTTCTAAACCCGTTGCTGTCGGCCGATTTGCCATATCCCAGCAGCATCTCGCGGTCTGGAATCAGGCGGGCATCCAGCCAGTCCAGGCTCTGTAGCAGTGGAATGGCCTCCTCGGCGGCTTTGACTTCGCGGGCTTCCACCATCGCCCAACCGCCTGGCCCACGCACTTTGAGTTGTACTGGCAACATACCAGGAAACTCGTCCAGACGGCTGCGCAAATCCAGCAGCTTTTCATCATCTATCAGGGCCATGTCGAGCTCGAGCTCGAGCACCTTGGGCAGGCCCTCGAGTTCGTTGTAGGGGAACACATCCTGGGCCACCACTCTCAAGCTCTCACCCTCACCATCCGGCTCCACCTCCACCACCACCAGTACCGCTGCATCTTCGCCAATGCGGGGCGAGATTTTTTCATAAGCCTTGCCAAAGCCCACCACTTCCACCGCGCCGGTCTCGTCGCCCAGGGTAAAGCGCACCAGCATTCCACCCGATTTGGTGGGCTTGCGGGCAATACCCTCTACCATCCCGGCCAGCAACAATCGCGCACGATTGCGACTTCCTTTGAGTTCGGCGTAGGTTTGGGGCAGTTCTTCCACCGTGCAGCTCGCAGCTTCGCGCAAACCTTTGTAGCGGGAAAGAGGGTGTCCGGTAACGTAGATGCCCAGAGCCTCTTTTTCCAGGCGCAGTTCAGTAATGGGGTCCAGCAGTGGAACCTTGGGAATTTCTGGCTCGAGCGACTCGCCAAACAGCCCCATCATTCCCGACTGGGCCTGCTCCCGTTCGGACTGCGCCCATTTGAGCAGCTCATCCAGTGTGGCCAGCATGGGGCCTCTGGAACCAAAAGCATCGAAAGCCCCGGCTTTAATCAGTGATTCGACCACCCGTTTGTTCGCTACCGTGGTATCCAGCCGCTTGAGGAAGTCCGCCAGCGATCGGAATTTCCCGCCCAGCTCCCGTTCGCCAAGGATGAGTTCGGTAGGGGTTTCGCCCACGTTCTTGACCGCCGAGAGACCGAACAAAACGCGGTTTTCCAGAGCCCGGAAGCTGAAGCCCGACTGGTTGATGTCGGGAGGCAAAACCTCGACCCCCACCCCCCGGGCAGCCCGAATGTACTCGGCCACCTTGTCGGAGTCGCCGCGTTCGACCGTGAGCACGGCAGCAAAAAACTCTACGGGAAAGTGGGCTTTCACATAGGCCGTCTGATACGTCAGGATTGCGTAAGCAGCGGAATGAGACTTGTTGAAACCGTAGTTAGCAAATGCTTCCAGCAAGTCAAACAGCCGGTCGGCTTCATCCTCTGGAATGCCCTTCTCGCCTGCGCCTTGCTTGAACTGGGCGCGGTGCTGGGCCATCTCCTCCATCTTCTTTTTACCCATCGCTCGCCGCAATAAGTCAGCCTCGCCCAGGCTGTAGCCCGCCGCTACTGTGGCAATCTGCATGATCTGCTCCTGGTAGACCGGGATCCCGTAGGTCTCGTCCAGGATGGGACGGATGTATTTCTCGGCCCTGGGGAACTGGGGGAACTCCACCCCCTCGCGCCCGTGGTGGCGGCGGATGTAGGTAGGGATGTTCTCCATCGGGCCAGGCCGGTAGAGCGCGCCCAGCGCAATAATGTCTTGAATCCGGCGCGGCTTGAGCCCCCGCACCGCGCTGGTCATACCCGCCGAGTCGAGCTGGAAGATGCCCTTGGTCTCACCGCGCCCCAGCAGTTCGAAGGTCTGGGGGTCGTTCATGGGAAGGGTGTCGTAATCAACATCCACGCCCCGGGATTCCTTGACGATGCGCCTGCACTCGTCCAGGAACGAGAGCGTGCGCAGCCCCAGGAAGTCCATCTTGAGGAAGCCCAGCGCCTCTACCGAACCCATGTCATACTGCGTGACCTTACCGCCGGTCTCGCCAGCCCGCATCAGCGGCAGGTAGTCTTGCAGCGGCACGTCGGAGATCACCACCCCGGCCGCGTGTACCGAAGACTGCCGGTTCAAACCTTCCAGCTTTTGTGCCACCTCCAGAACCCGTTTCACCAGCGGGTCTTTCTCCATCTCGTTGCGCAGATCCGGGATGGTCTCGATGGCTTTTTCAAGGGGTGCAGGCTTCCCGAATACCACCGGAATTAGCTTGGCCAGTTCGTCGGCTTTTTTGATCGGCAGCCCAAAGACCCGCGCTGCGTCCTTGATAGCAGCCTTGGAGGCCAGGGTGCCAAAGGTGCCGATCTGGGCGACCATCTCGTCGCCGTAGCGTTTGCGGACATACTCGATCACTTCCCCCCGCCTCACATCGGAAAAGTCGGTATCAATATCGGGCATCGAGACTCTGGCCGGGTTGAGGAAGCGCTCGAAGAGCAGGTTGTACTTCAAGGGGTCAATGTTGGTGATGCGGGTGGCGTACGTCACCAGCGAACCGGCTGCCGAACCCCGCCCTGGCCCCACCGAGATCCCGTTGTCCTTGGCCCAGTTGATGAAATCGCCCACGATTAGCAGATAGCCCGGAAAACCCATCCGCTCCACCACGGAAAGTTCGTAGACTGCACGCGACAGAATCGCCCAGCCGTCCCAGACCATCCCTTCGCGGAGTTCCGGCAGGTAGGCGCGGGTGGCCTCGAGATCCGGGGTACGGGCCAGCTCAAGGGCCAGGGTCTCCCCATCGCCGTGCGGTACTGTTCTGCCGGTTTTGCGCAGGAACTCGCGGTAGAGCTCTGGGGTTACCTGGTCGGGGTAGCGCTTGAGCAGTCCCGCAAAGGTGAGTTCGCGAAAATAAGTAACCTCGGTGCGACCTTCCGGCAAGGGATACCTGGGGATGCGGTACTGCACCTTTTTGGGCACCAGCTCCACACTGCACATCCGCCCGATGTTGACCGAGTTATCAAACAGCTCATCCATCCGGCTGCCCCAGAGCTCTTTCTCGTCTTCAAAGGTTCTGACCATCTCCTCCGGACTCTTAACGTAGAACTCGTCGCAGGGGAACTTCCAGCGCGAAGGGTCGTCCCAGGTGGCCTTGGACTGCACCGCCAGCACCACCGCGTGGGCCTCGGCGTCCTCTTTCCTGACGTAGTGCCCATCGTTGGTGGCCACGATGCCCAGGCCGTACTTGTCGGCAAATTCCTTCAAAACTCGGTTAACTTTGTGCTGCTCAGCCAGACCGTGATCCTGAATTTCGATAAAATATCGCTCTGAGCCAAAAATCGTGAGATACTCCTGCAAGCGCTTCTCGGCGTCTTCGTGGCGCTGCTGCAGGATGAACTGCGGAATTTCAGCCCCCAGACAACCCGACAGCGCGATGATGCCAGCATTGTGCTCGCGCAGAATTTCGCGGTCAATGCGGGGTTTGCCATAGAAACCCTCGAGGTAGGCCCGGCTGGCCAGCCGGCTCAGGTTCTGGTAGCCCTCCATGTTCTGGGCCAGCAGGGTCAGGTGGAAGTAGCCGCCATCCAGCCCCTTCCCTTGTTTGCGATCAAACCGCGACTCCGCTGCCATATAGGCCTCATAGCCGATGATCGGCTTGACCTCCATCCCGGTGGCATATTTATAGAACTGCACCGCCCCGAACAGGTTGCCGTGGTCGGTCATGGCCAGCATGGGTTCGTCGGGCGAGACTTTCTTGACCCACTCGAGCAAGTCTTTGATGCGGGCTGCCCCATCCAGCAGGCTGAACTGGGTGTGTTGATGGAGGTGGGCGAATTTACAGGCGGGGCAGTCGTCGGGATGATGAGACCTCGACCTGGAGGGATGGTGTGGTTTGCGGTTCTCGAACGGATTGAGGTCGGTTGCCATTACGGAGTAAGCATAACCCAGTCGGGGTCGTTTATTGTGAATCCAACCTCAGATAGATCGTGACCCAAAGGTCCGTACCAACTGCGAACTCAACAGGGGTTTTTCACAGGCCAGTCTCCACTAAAGCGTTGGGCGCAGCAGGCGGTCAAAGAGGGTAGCCGCGTTGGGCTCGAGGCTTTCGGTCATCCATCGGCGCAGGGCTTTTTCGAGGGTAGTCGGGTCATCGGCGGTATGGACTTTGCGCAGGCGCTCGAGGGCCGAGGGCGCACCGCGTCCCATGTATTCCCGGAGCACTTCCTGGGCCGCGTTCCAGACCACATTCAGGCGGGTATTGCGCTGCTCCTGGTCTTCCTGCCGGGCCTGCTCGAGCAAATCTGGGGGGGCTTTGCTGGGGGCCTGTACCAGATGCAAAGAGCCCTCGCGGAACTGGGCGGGTAACTCTCCACTAAAAAGACGCTTTCCACGGGCAAAAAACCAGGCCCGCCCCACCAGGCCATCCTCGAGCACCAGCGCGCCCGTAAACTGCTCCTGCATCAACGAGCCCATCAAGTCTTCGATCACTACGCTACTGGCTGACATCCCGGCCATGCGTAACAAGCCCTGGGTGAGGGCCACCACCGGGGGCAGGTCGTCGGGGTGAAGGCGGTAGAGCGAGAGTGTACCCAGGCCAAACTCGCGCCGCAACGCCCGGTAAGCCACCGTGCCGGACAGGTGGCCGTAGGTTGTCTGTCGCCAGGCCTCCAGGAGCCGCCCACGATAAAACGCCAGCCAGCCCCGCTCCTCACCGGAGAAACGGGCCAGGGCATAGCCACAAAAGTTGTCCCCCCGCAGCCGTTCTACCAATTCTGAAGTCAGCAGTCCGCCCGGTACGTTCTCGGCCAGGGGATCGTGCTGGGGCAGAAAACTCAGCAAGTAGCCCATCAGGGCAGGAGAAATGTGCTCGAGCAAACCCCGGCTCTCGCTCACAGCCCCTCCCGCACAGATACCTGGCTTTGCGGCTGGGAAGCAGTATAGCGCCCCAGTCTGGGTGAGGCTGGACACCACATGAGCGCTGCAATCCACATACCGTTCTGAATCAGGTTACTACCCTGCCCAACGT
>NZ_CALMCQ010000081.1 GCF_937863175.1 uncultured Meiothermus sp.
GACGGGTGAGTTTGCCTTCGCCATCAAGTTCAAGAACCTCGCGCAGCTCCATCCAGCGATAGTCCAGCCGCGCAATAGCTGCGCGTATCCGTCGGAGGTTTTCCGGTGCGGGCATCCATATTCCGGCCCCAAAAAAGCAGTTGTCAGGCTCGAGGTGCATATAAAACCCAGGCATGTGCACATCCTGCCCCAGACGATGTCGGAATTGCGCTGCCGCGTGGGTTTTATAGGGCGTTTTGTGGGCGCTGAAGCGGGTGTCCCGGTTAATGCGGAAGAGGCTTCGCGGACCCGCTACATAGTCAGGGCTGATCTTCTCGAGGCGGGGGGTAAAATCCTTAATAAAGTGTAAAAACGGCTGGCGTACAAGGGACTCATAGCGGTGCTGGTTGGCCTGGAACCAGGGACGCTGGTTGTTGAAGCGCAGCTCGGTTAAGAAGGTGAAAAGCTCATTTTCAAAGTACGCGCTGGTTACCGGCACATGGCAACTTTACCCCGTGGTCCGGGCGGAAAATTGTCAGCAAAGATTGATTCGCGATATCCCGATCCCGCTGTGAACCTCGAGGCGGGGGGTGAGATTACCTGCTGGGCCATTGATGCGTATTCAAGTGGCTTATCGGAGTGGAATTCAGTCCAGTCTTTCCAGGGCCCGTCGCAGTTGTTCGACCCCCATATAACCGCGCACCTCATTTACCAGCTCACCCCTGGAATTATAGAAGAAGTTGGACGGGTAGCCCTGCACCCGGAGCTTGCGGGATACCTCGCGCTGCACATCCTGGTAAATCGCTGCGCTACGATAGGAAGAGGCCTCGAGAAAACGTCGCACTACGGTAGCCGGCTCTCCATCATTCACAAAAGCAAAGTGTACATCGGTGCGCTGACGGGCAACCTGCTCAAATTCGGGCAATTGGCGCTGGCAAAAGCTGCACCATTCAACCCAAACGGTTACCACGGTTGGCTTTCCAGTCTGGAGCTGCTTGGTGGCGCCATCAAGCCTGACCAGCTGGGCCTGCGGAAGGTCGCCGGTACGGCTTGGGACAGGAGTGGACAGGACTGCAAGGGCCACCAAACCGGCTACAACAAGCCCTGCAAATCCCAACTGCAAAGCGGGCGAAAGTTTTTTGAGCGAGGCTTCCACCCCTCGAGTCTAGCAGGGTTCGTCATCTCCAAGTGTTCGCAATCTCCCAAGCAGGCTTTTTCGTATGCACCTCTCCCCTCCCCAAGCAGCAGGGGGTGGTAGCACACATGAAGTTGTGTCTTTCTGAACCACAAAAACAGCCCGAAGACAGCCTTAAAGACCGGATGCCGGATGAGACGCTTTCGGGGCAGAGCAAAAGCCAGGCCACGATAAATGCCTGTAGAACCGAGTCGCTTGCGATAAGCTATAGGTCGTGGGCGCGGGACTTACAAAAATCCTCACCCCGTCCCCTAAACCGTTGCCCCTTCCTTTATATGATGGAACCCCTCTTTAGCAAAGTTGGCATTTTTGGCATTGGCCTCCTGGGTGGCAGCATGGCTCTGGGGCTGCGTGAACGCTTTTTGGCCACGGAAATTCACGCCTATGACCCCGATCCACAGGCGCTGGAAGATGCCCTGGCCTTGCAGGTTGTGGATAGGGTTCATACTTCGATGGGTAGTTGGATTGCCGAACTTGACCTGGGGGTGCTCGCGGCTCCTATGGGGGTTTTGGTCGGTGAAGGCCAGAAGTTGGCGCGCTTTTCCAGCCCCCACACGATCTGGATAGATGTGGGCAGCGTTAAACTCCCGGTAGTACAGGCCTTGACGGAGGTTTTACCCAATTTTGTGGGTTCACATCCGATGGCGGGCAGCGAGAAAGCCGGCGTCGAAGCTGCCCATGCAGGTTTGTTGCAAAATGCCGTCTGGGTCATCACGCCCAGTCCTGCCACTCCTTCCGATGCGCTCGCCACCATACGCGAGTTGGTACAAAACCTGGGCGCCTATCCACTGGAAATCTCCCCTGAACTTCATGACCGGTTGGTGGCCCGCATTTCGCACCTGCCGTATCTACTGGCGGTGGGCTTAAATCGGCTGGTGGCCCGAGACCCTGATCAAGACTTGCTGATCTTCCTGGCCGCAGGCGGCTTTCGCGACCTGACTCGAGTGGCTTCGGGTTCCCCCCGCATGAGCCGGGACATGGTGGTTGCCAACAAAGAAGCCCTGCGCCAGGCGGTTGAAGACCTCCGGGCAGTAATGCTGGAGCTGGAAAATCTACTCGATGCGCCCGAAAACCTGCTCGAGGTCGCTCAGGAAGCCAAGCGAACCCGCGATTCACTGCCCATTGTCAAGCGCAGCTTGTTGCCAGTTATGAACGAACTGGTGGTACAAGTCCCCGACAAACCTGGGCAGATTTCAACGGTTTCTACTGCGCTGGGAAGCGCGGGGGTTAACATCAAAAACTTCGAGGTGCTGGCCATCCGCGACGAGGGGGGGGCCATTCGGATGGGCTTTGCCACCACAGAGGAGCGCGAGCAGGCCCGGCGAATTCTTGAAGGGATCGGCTACAAAGTGCGCTGAGCGGAGCCCCCTCAGCCCCCTAATCACAAAAGTGGAAGTGGACTCTCTATGTGCGCCCACGATAGAACTTTCGGGGATGGTTTTATACCAGATTCGGAACCCGACCGAAGGGAGACGCTTTTTTCGCCGACCGTCTGGGAGCGGTGTGCTCCAGGATTCCAAAAGAGAGCCTCTGGGTTCCCGGATTGGAGGATGATCTTTTTGAATCCGGTGTTAACCGGTGCTCTTCCGGGGCTGGCGTCGGCGCGGCTCTGTGGGTAGACCCAACTCTTATCGTGAAGATGCTTAGCACGCACAAAATTACCGGGGTTTCAGGCTGAGGCCGTTCAAGACTTCACTCCGATCCGCATGACACCGACGTATTTTTCCGATTTGATAATCAGAGCCCACGGCCCTTTTGATTTCAGACGGGGTCAGCCCATCCCGTAAAACGGTCGGGTTGGAGAACGAGATTTCTACTGGGGCACGAAGTCGTGAATAACCAATTCAGCCGGGCAGGCGACTCTAATGGGCGCAGTGGACAAGCCCAGACCCCTTGAGATAAAAGCTGGAACCGGGTCGTCCACCCAACCCCCGGCAAACTTCTGGCCATAGCTCGAGGCCGTGAAGGTGGGGCCATACCAGGGCAGAACCACCTGTCCCCCGTGGGTATGGCCGCACAGCGTAAGGTCAACGGATTCTGGTACCTGGTACAGATAATCCGGGTTGTGGCAAATAAGCAGACCCGCAGAAGAGTCCGTGTGCTCTGCACAGGCTTGTGTTACGTTGGGTTCGCCATGCCACAAGTCCTCCACTCCAGCCAGGTAAAGATCTTTTCTGAGTTGCACTCCTGCATTGTGGAGCAGGCGAATGCCCAACTCGTTGAGCTGGTTCTCTAACTCCTCTGGTGGTACCATTGGCACTCTGGGTGGATTGACACTGGACTTTTTGGACACAACCACCTGGGCGGGGTACTTGGGCTGATAGTCGTTAAAGCGGTAGTCGTGATTACCCAAGACCGCCCAGGTTCCCAGGGGAGCCCGAAGCTTTCGCAGCTCGGGCAGTGCAGGCAAGACCTGATGCTTCCGTCCCGAGTCGGTCAGGTCGCCGGTTATTACAATCAGGTCGGGCCGCAGGGCCGAGGTGGCCTCCACCCAGCGCCGGACAGAACCCAGGCGCATGAAAAAACCAATGTGCAGATCGGAGAGGTGGGCTACCCGCAAGGGGGCCTGCAAACCCCGCAGGCTACGCTGGTAGTGCTGGATGGCAAAGGAATAGCCGAAAATCACCCCGTTATCCTAACAGTAAACCGCTTCAACCTTCCGGCATAAAGTCAAATACCACCAGTTCGGCAGGGGCGTTGATGCGCAGGGGAAACAGCGTCACCCCAAGACCCCGTGATACGAAGCCAGGTACTGGGGGTGAGCCGGGGCTATAGCCTGGGTTATACCAGCCCCCCAGATAGCTTTGTTTGTAGTAGGAGGGTGTCCAGGGTGCGCCGACTCCTGGAAGATAGACCTGCCCGCCGTGGGTATGGCCGCACAAGGCCAGCGTGACGGGCAGGTCATAATAAAAATCCAGAAAGTCGGGGTTGTGCGCCAGGGCCAGGCTGGCTTTGCCCGGACGGTAATCGGTCAAAGCAGCTCTGGCGTCGGCACCGCCATACCAGTAATCGTCTACCCCACTCAAATACAGGTCGGCTCTAGGGAAAAGACCCAGGTTATTCAGCACCTGTATACCGCGCCTGGGAAGGTGCCGGGCTAAATAGCGCTTGCTTTCTTGCACACCATTGTCGTGGTTACCCCAGATCGAGTAGACCCCCAAGGGCGCACTTAGTTCACCCATCTCGGCCAGCAGTGCGTCGAGATCGGGGGTGGCGGCCTGGTAGATGCCGGTCAGCCAGTCCAGGCGCAGACCCGACTCGATCAGGTCGCCCGTGATGACGATAAGGTCGGGTCTCTCGGCATTGGCAGCCTTCACCCAGGCCCGTATTGAGGCCGCTTGAACCCAGGGGCCATAATGCAAATCACTCAACTGGGCCACCCGCAGGGGGCGATCTAGCCCTCGCAACACCCGCCGATAACGGTTAATTTGAAACTGGTAGGTTCTACTGACCGCCAGCCCCCCTGCTCCCACAGCGCCTATACCCGTCAGGCCCAGCAGGGTCAGGAAGCGACGGCGGGTCAGCATTGCGCTTTAGTCTACGACTCCGTGCCTACCAGGGTATGTTTGTCACCCCATCGGGCTCGGCGTACAGCCGGACACTGCGCCTGCTGTAGTGCACGGCAGCCTTCAAAGCCCGCTCAACTTGTGTTCTGCCTATCCTTTGTTTTTCTTCTTCTCTTCCCGCTCGAGCCTGCGGCGCTCGGCACGGCTCATGCCCGAAAAAGCCGTGGAGGCTTTTTGCTGGCGACGCACCGTGAAGGGGTCGAAGCCGCCCTGGGGTGAGGCAGCACCGGCATCGGAGCCGCTGTACTCAACCCCCTGGGCCACCGGAGCCGGGATGGGTTGCTGGTTAACCTCGACCTGGAGGCGGAAGAGGAACTTGGTCACTTCGCTCTTGATGCCCCCGATCATCTCGTTGAAGAAGCGGGTGCCCTCGAGCTTGTACTCCTGGAAGGGGTCACGCTGGCCGTAGCCACGCAGGAAGATACCCTGCTTGAGCACATCCATGTTGTGCAGGTGTTCTTTCCAGGCATTGTCCACCACTTGCAGGGTCACGAAGCGCTCCACTGCCCGCATCAGATTGGGCCCCTGGGCGTTGAGTTCCGCCTCTCGGGCCTCGTAGGCCGCACGTCCGGCTTCAATCAGTAGCTCGCTGCCCTCGTCCGGCTTGAGCTTGCGCAGGCCGTCGAAATCAAATTCTTTGAGCGGAGGGATGAAGTCCACGAGGCTCGAGCGCAAGCCTTCGATATCCCAGTCTTCCGGGTGCTGCTCGGCATTGAGATAGTTGGCGGCCACCCCGTCCACGGTGTCCTCAACCATGTTCAGGGCACCCTCGCGTACCGACTCGTCGGTTCCCAGCAGCACGTTGCGGCGCTGGGCATAGACCACCTCGCGTTGGCGGGCCATCACTTCGTCGAGGCGCAGGAGCTGCTTGCGGGTATCGAAGTGGCGGTCTTCGACCCGCTTCTGGGCCCGTTCGATGGAGCGGGTGACCATCTGGTTTTCAATGGGCTCAGAGTCATCGAAGCCCATGCGGTCGAGCATCCCCACAATGCGCTCGGAGGCAAACAGGCGCATCAGATCGTCGTCGAAAGAGACATAAAACCGTGAGGAGCCAGGGTCGCCCTGGCGGCCCGAACGCCCGCGCAACTGGTTGTCAATGCGGCGCGACTCGTGCCGCTCGGTGCCGATGATGTGCAGCCCGCCCAGTTCCTTGACCCGCACCTCGTCGGCTGCACAGGTATCGCGCAGGCGGCGAATTTCGTCAATAACCGACTGGCGCACTCCAATCTCTGGGGCCAGTTTTAAGGCCTCGTCCTCTGCGCCCTGCACCAGTTTTTTGATGAAGAGTTCAAGACGCCATTCGGAGCGGGGCTCGAGGCCCTCCTTTCGCAGCAGATCGGAGGCCAGATACTCGGCGTTGCCGCCCAGCTTGATGTCGGTGCCGCGTCCGGCCATGTTGGTGGAGATGGTGATGGTCTTGCTGCGCCCAGCCTGGGCCACGATCTCCGACTCTTTTTCGTGGTATTTGGCGTTCAGAACCTGGTGCGGGATGCCCTTGCGAATCAGCTCGAGGGTATGCACGGCTTTCTTCAGGAAGTCCCAGGCTACCCGGATACTGCCCTTGGCCGGGATGGTGGACTCGTGCTGCTCGAGTTCGGCATCGCGCATCGAGCCTGGGCGCTCCAGGGCCTTCTTGAGCCGATCCCACTCGGGACCGCTCTGCTTTTCGATGGACTTGGTCATGAGCTGGGCGCGGGCCTCCAAACGCGGTAGGAAGTGCCGGGCCTCCTTGAGCATGGCCGACAGCCGCTCGGATTTCTCCACCGAGATGGTGCCGACCAGTACCGGCTGACCCTTTTCGTACTTCTCGGCGATCTCCTCGACCACCGCAAAGAACTTGCCCTTCTCCGAGCGGTAGACCACATCTGGGGCATCCCGGCGGATCATGGGGCGGTTGGTCGGGATGCTGCGTACATCCATGGCGTAAATTTCCTGGAACTCCTTCTCCTCGGTCTTGGCCGTACCGGTCATGCCGGCAGTCTTCTCAAAAAGGCGGAAGAAGTTCTGGTAGGTCACGGTGGCCAGGGTCTGGTTTTCGCGCTCGATCTTGACCCCTTGCTTGGCCTCGATGGCCTGGTGCAGCCCCTCGCCAAAGCGACGCCCCGGCTGGAGGCGGCCCGTGAACTCGTCCACGATAATGACCTGGCCCTCCTGCACAATATATTCACGGTCAATAAAGTAGAGTTCCTTGGCCCGGATGGCCTGGGTCAGCATGTGGGCCAGTTCCATGTTCTCGGTGTTGAACAGGCCCTCCACCCCCAGCATCTTCTCGGCCTTGGCGATACCCTGTAGGGTCAGGTGTACGGCTTTTTGCTTCTCTTCGATGGTGTAGTCGCCGGTGGGGTCGGCCTTAGTGCCCACCGGGGGTTTTTCGCCGCGCTCGAGCTTCTTAACAATCTCGGCCATCCGGTAGTACATGTCGGTGGCTTTTTCAGCCGGGCCGCTGATGATCAGGGGAGTACGGGCCTCGTCCACCAGGATCGAGTCCACCTCGTCAATTATGGCGTAATTCAGAGGCGTTTCGTGACGCAGCACCAACTGTTCAGGAGCTACTGACATGTTGTCGCGCAGGTAGTCGAAGCCCAACTCGCTATTGGTCACATAGGTCACATCACACAGGTAGGAAGCGCGTCGCTCATCGGGGCTGGACTGGTTCTGTACCACCCCCACCGTGAGGCCCAGTCCCTTGTAAATTGGCCCCATCCAGTCAGCATCACGGCGGGCCAGGTAGTCGTTGACCGTTACCAGATGCACCCCTTTGCCGGCAATGGCATTGAGGGCGACGGCCAGAGTAGCCACCAGGGTCTTGCCCTCGCCGGTCTTCATCTCGGCGATTTTGCCCTCGTGCAAAACTGCCCCCCCGATGAGCTGCACATCATAGTGACGCAGTCCCAGGAAGCGTTTGGAGGATTCGCGGGTCAGGGCGAAGGCGCGGGGTAGCAACCCATCCAGGTCGCTGCCATTCTGGTAGGCCTCACGCAGTTTGGCGAACTCGGCAGCCAGGTCTTCGATCTGAGAAACTTCGTCCTCGAGGGCATTCACCGGTGCCACCACGGTTTTCCAGTAGCGGGCCACCTTGCGTTCGTTGTTATCGATAAGTTTATTAATCCAGGCCAACATAACCAAACCCGATTCTACCCTGTCCAGATGAGAATGAATGGGGTATTTGCAGGAGACCTGGCTCCTTGACTGGAGATGGGGGGTTCGCTGTGAAGCCAACCTTAGGCTTACTCCAAACTTTCCCGTATCGTTTCTGACATCTTTTTGCTTCTCCGTATGCAGTCCTCTCTACTGGCGACAATCCCTGCTCTGGGAAATGAGTGCCAGAAAGGTTGTGACGCCTCTGCCTGGCGGGGTATCGTCGCCCTCTCGCTCGAGGGGAGAGGAAATAGGAACCCTGTAAACCTGGTACTCAGTGGAGTGATTCTATACACTCTGTTTATGCCGCGTATTCTGGTTGCACTGATCCTGTTGGGCAGCCCCGCCCTGGCCCAGCTCTGTGATCAACCTTTTTCCCCTACCCGCCCCACCTGGGAATGGCAGTATCGGGTCGTTGGAGAACGCACCAGCACTTATTCCATTCGCAAGACCAGCATCAGCAATAGCGGCTATACCCAGGTGCGGCAGACTGCAAACGGCAAGGAGGAATCCACACACAAATGCACCCCGGAAGGAATCTTCCCGGTGGATTTTGGGGGTAGCGGCAGTAATCGGGCCGATGTAGGCGGGCAGCCGGTCAACTACAACCTGGAAGTGGTGAAGGTGACGGGTGTTGCAGTCCCTGACTACGATTCGTGGGTCGTGGGCAACAGCTGGAAATTGTTAATTGAGGTGCGTGGAACCGGACAACAAGGGCCGGTACGCTTCAACATCAGTGGGACGCTCGAGACTACCTACAGGGTAGTGGCACAGGAAATCGTCACCACTCCGGCGGGGCGCTTTAGCGCGTACAAGCTGCAAACCAGCTTTATTACCCGAATCCGGGCCAGTGCAGGCCCAATCGTCATCCCCTTCAACTTCGAGAGCCAGGGTACAGCCTGGTATGCCGAGAATGTGGGATTGGTCAAAAGTATCCAGAAAACCCGCGACAGGGAAAACGTAACCGAGCTGGTGGCTTTGCGAAAGTAAGTATCTCCAGGTCAGGCATCTGCGCGACCCACAGCAGCCTGGCCACGAAGCTGCGCCGACGCAAACCCAAGAGTTGCATCCCGTAAAAACCACCAGCAAAACTTCTACCGTGGGTGCGCTGAGAGCGAACTTCCCCTCTGGTTAAGCCTGGTTGCGAACCAGACCAGGTCGTCAGGGTGGGTGCAGTTGCGTCCCACCCCGGATGCAGCGTCTGATAAGGAGCGCGACAGCAGTCAGGACGGCGGGTTCAGGGGTAGATAGGCCGCAGCCGGAACAGCCAGCTGGCTTTCTGGACTGCTCAACCGCGTACGCCAGGCAGCCAGGGCAATCATGGCCCCGTTGTCGGTTGCCAGGCCTTTAGGTGGAAATACCAGTCTAAGACCCACTTCCTGCAAGTGGCCTCTGAGTGCCGCATTTTGCGCCACCCCCCCCGTCACCAGAAGGGTCGTGAGCCCGGTGCGCCCGGCAGCCCGGGTGACCACCTGAACCAGATGCCCGACCGCAACCTGTTGGAATCGAGCTGCAACATCAGCAGGCGCATATCCCTTTTCAATGGCCCTGGCCACGGCTGTTTTCAGTCCCGAGAAACTGAAGCTATAGCCTTCCTGCCCTTGCAATGGCATCCCCAGAGGAACTCGTTCAGGATCTCCGTGCTGGGCCAGCTTTTCAATTTCTGGCCCCCCCGGATAGTCCAGCCCCAAAAGTCGGGCCGACTTGTCAAAGGCCTCTCCGGCAGCATCGTCGAGGGTTGCGCCCAAAAGTTTGTACTCGCCCCAGTTGCCAACCTCAAACAGATGGGTGTGGCCGCCAGAAGCGATCAGGGCCAGAAAAGGGGGTTCGATCTCAGGATGCTCGGCCAGAGCAGCATAGATATGGCCCTCGAGGTGATGCACCCCAACAAAAGGCTTGCCCAGGGCAAAAGCCAGGCCTTTGCCATAGGTATATCCCACCAGCAAGGCTCCAATCAGTCCAGGACCTCGAGTAGCGGCAATCAAATCCAGATCAGAGGTAGCAACCCCGGCCTCGGCAAGGGCTTGCTGCACCAGTCCATCAATCACCTGGGTGTGTTCACGCGAGGCCATCTCCGGAACCACCCCCCCATAGCGCTGGTGTAGCAGGGTTTGGGAAGCCACCAGATTGGCGATCACCCGTCCATCCCGTACAACCCCCACCCCGGTATCATCACAGGAAGTATCAATACCCACAATCCACACAACCCCAATTGTGGCCCTTTGGGGCATGAAGGTCAAATCCTCGAGTAACCCCAAGCCTGGCCGGGTTGCATACTAGAAATCCCTACTACCCGCTATACTCACCTTGTGCAGCTACCCCTCAAGGCACTGGAAAATTCCCTGAAAACGGTTCTATTTGGGCAAGAGCAGGTCATCCGCGAATTGCTCGCAACCACCGTGGCAGGTGGGCATGCCCTGCTGGAAGGGCTGCCAGGGCTGGGTAAAACTCTGCTGGCCAGAGCATTTGCTGAAGCCAGTGGGCTTTCGTACCGCCGCATTCAGTTCACCCCCGACCTGCTCCCTGCCGACGTAACCGGGACAGAGATACTCGAAGACGGGCAGTTTATTTTTCGCCAGGGGCCCATTTTTGCCCAGGTGGTGCTGGCAGATGAAATCAACCGGGCCACCCCCAAGACCCAGTCGGCACTGCTGGAGGCCATGCAGGAGCGGGGTGTAACCGTCAGCGGAACCCGCTACGCTCTACCCGAGCCCTTTATCGTACTGGCCACGCAGAACCCCCTCGAGCTCGAGGGAACCTAT
>NZ_CALMCQ010000082.1 GCF_937863175.1 uncultured Meiothermus sp.
TTTGAATCCGGGAGCACCCCCCTCCCGGACGGTCGGCGAAAAAAGCGTCTCCCTTTGGTCGGGTGGTGAAGCTGGTACTACACCTCCCAGTAGTCGTCAGGATAGGGAAGACCTACCGCCCTCGAGAAGGCCTGCAGCCCCAGCCGATCCGGTGCTTCCAGGTGGTAGCGGAAGTTCCACAGGTAGTGCTGCATCAGTCGTTCGGGCAGGTTCAGGCGCTGGGCCTCGGTGCCGGCCACTGCCGCCAGATTGCCCAGCCCCAGCGAGCGGGCCGCCCGCAGCCGACGAACAATTTCAGGGGGCGGGGGGGTGTTTTTGCGGGTGGCCCAGACGGCAAACACAAACGGCAGCCGGGTCTGCTCAAACCACTTTAGCGAGAGGTCGCTTATACGTATCCCCTCCACCACGGTCGGCACCTGGTGCACCGACTCGGGAATGATGGAGAGCAGGCCAAAATAGGTGCTGATGGCCCGGTCGCCGATCAGGAGCACCGCATCGTAGCGGTCTAGCAGCTCGAGCCCGCCCGGTTCGGGCAGATACTTCGCCTGGATGCCGTCGGTCTGTAGCAGGTATTGCAGCAACCGCACCGAGGTTGCACTCTCGGTGGTGAGGGCCACACGCTTCAGCTCGCTCCAGGGTTTGCGATGAAACAGGTTTACCGAGTAGACCGGCCCCAGATCCGCCACGCTAAAGTCGGGTAGGGGCCGCAGTTTATCGGCATGCTGCAAGTAGAAATACGACGAGACCAGGCTCAGGTCTACCGTGCCTTCCAACAGCCACTGGTTGAGTTCGGTGGGGACTCCATAGCGAAAGGAAACCCCATCCCCCTCCTCCAGAAAGTGGTAGAGCGGTGCGGTGTTGGCGTAGCGGGGAACTCCAAGAATGTAGCTCATAGCCGATAGCTGCTGGCTTATAGCAGAGGCCGTCTCGGACTATCCGCTATCGGCAACCGGCCATTCGCATAGACACGCAGCTCGTTGTAGAGTGCATCCCGCTCCACCGGAACCCGGCCAGCGGCCTGGATTAGCGTGACCATCTTTTGGCGGGAGAGGCCCAGCGGCGAGGTTGCGCCAGCGGCGTGGGCGATGTGTTCTTCGAGGATGGTGCCATCAATATCCGAGACCCCCCAGTCCAGCGCCACCTGCACCAGGTCGGAGGAGATCATCACCCAGTAGCCTTTGATATGCTCGAAGTTGTCGAGGTAGAGCCGGGCCACCGCCAGGTTGCGCAGGTCGTCGAGGCCAGTGGTGAACTCGGTCTTGCCCAGGTTGAAGGCCAGCGCGTTGGCGTCGGGCTGGAAGGCCAGCGGGATGAAGCTATAAAAGCCGCCGGTCTCGTCCTGAAGCTTGCGCAGCCGATCCATGTGATCCAGGCGTTCTTCCAGGGTCTCGATGTGGCCGTAGAGCATGGTAGCGTTGGTACGAATACCGAGGCGGTGGGCCTCGCGGTGGATTTGCAGCCACTCGTCGGCCTTGACCTTGTTCCGGGCAATCTGCTTGCGTACCCGTTCGGCAAAAATCTCGGCTCCGCCGCCGGGCAGCGCGACCAGGCCGGCTTCCTTAAGCTCACGCAAGACCTCGAGGGTGGGTTTTTTGCTGATTTTCGAGAGGTGCCCAATTTCGGCAGCAGTGAAGGCCTTAACCTGGATGCCCGGAAAGTTCTGGTTCAAGGCCCGCACCATCTCGGGATAGTAGCTCCAGGGGCGGTTGGGGTGGTGGCCGCTGGACATGTGCAGTTCGGTCAGGCCCGGCTCCCATTTCTGGTGCACCCTGGCGACCACCTCCTCCACGCTATAGTCCCAGGCCCGCTCCTCGCCTTTCCTGGCTGCAAAAGCGCAGAAAGTGCAGCCCACGTAGCAGAGGTTGGTGAACTCCAGGCGCATGGAGTGCACAAAATAGGTCTTGTCTCCGTGCCTGCGCTCGCGCACCCGGTTGGCCAGGCGCATCAGGGTGTTGTAGTCGGGGGTCTGGTAGAGCACCATCCCCTCGTCGAAGCTCAGGCGCTCCCCTGCCTCTATTTTTTCGATGATGGGCGGCAGCTTTGGATCGCGCAGGATAGGGATGAAACCAGAAGCATAAGCGGAGGTCGAAGCAGCATTCATTAGCAACAATCCTAGCACTGCCCGGTTGTGAAACCAGCCACCCGGCTAACCAGGGGTGCGGTCAGTCTGCGTAGACACCCTGAGGCTGGGTGGATCTGCGCACAATTAAGGTGGGCTCGAAGCGCCGGGCCCTGGGGCTGCCCTTGTAGCCGCGAATGCGGTCCAGTAACAGCCGGGCGGCCTCAGCCCCCATCTCTTCGATGGGCTGGGCCAGGGTGGACAGGCCCCGGGCAGCCGTCCAGGGGTGTCCATCAAAGCCCAGCAGGCGTATCTGCTTCCCGACCTCGAGGCCCTGGCGCTCCACTTCTTCCAGCACCCCCAGAGCCAGCAGGTCGGCCCCGGTGAAGATGTTATAGGGTGGTTTGGCCTGCCGCATGAAGTGTTGCAAGGCCAGCCGCCCGCCTTCGACCGAGAAACGCGACACGAAAACATGCGACTTGGGCAGGGACTTCCCCGCTTTCTGTAGCCCTTCACGAAAGCCTTCGATGCGCTCCTGGCCTACCGTGTTTTTCAGTACCTCGTCGAGTTCTTCTTGTACCTGGATGGCAAACATGGCGCCGGGGAAGTGGGCCAGGTGCTGGGCGGCCATCTGCCCACCCAGGCGGTTGTCCATAAAGGCCGAGTCGTAGCGGGGGCTGTAGGCATCCACCAGCACCACCGGGCGCTCGGTAGGGAACTTCTGGTCGGGCAGCAGGTGGGCCAGCCCCTGGGAGGAAACCAGCAGCCCATCGGTCTGGTAGGCCAGCGAGCGGCTCTCCAGATAGCGCTCGAGGCGGCTGGGGGAGAGAATGGGAAACAACGCAATTTCGTACCGTTCTTCCGCCAGAATATGCTCGATGCCCTCGAGCAGGCGGCTATAGAACTCGGTGGAGGCCACCGGCAGCACCACCGATACGGTGTAGCTCTTGCCACCGGCCACCCGGCGGGCATGGGGATTGGGGCTGTAGCCAAGGGTTGCCATCGCGGCCAGCACCCGGTTGCGGGTCTCATGACGGACAGAGGGGTGGTTGTTGAGCACCCGGCTCACCGTGCCGATACCGACCCTGGCAAGGTGGGCGACTTCGTGGATGGTGGGTTTACGTTTGGCCACTGTACGTTCCTTTTTGTATGGAAGCGTTTTCTTTCGAAAATTGAAATTAGTCTATCACACAGTCCTGGCCTCGTTGCTGGCCTGCGCAAGAAACCTGTTGCAATGTGAACCAGCCTGCAGGGGCTGTCTTTGCCGAAACATCCGACGCGCGGGGCTGCGCGGTCCAGAGTCACCCTTTGCTTTGACAGGCTCCGCACAAGCCCTGCACAGCCCTGAGTTTACCGAAGGATTAAAGGGGACACCGACGTATTTTTCAGATTTCATCAACTGCGCCTGGGCCAGACCCGGTACCATAAGGGCGGGATGACTATGGACGTACTCCTGGTTCTGGCTGCCTATCTGCTGGGCTCGCTAAGCTTTGGGCAAATTGCGGGCCGGATCAAAGGCTTCAACCTGGCCGACCGGGATACTCCGGGAGGCAGTGGAACCTACCGTCAACTGGGGGCGGTCTGGGGTGTGGCGGTGGTGCTGGCCGATGTGTTCAAGGGCGTCCTGGTGGCCTACCTGAGCCTGTTTGCCCAGGCCGCCTGGGCCATGCCACTGATGGGCGCGGCGGTGGTAGCAGGCCATAACTGGCCAGTTTATTTTGGCTTTCGCGGCGGGGGCGGAATTGCCCCCACCCTGGGGTTTTTTGGCTTTTTGTACCCCGGCATCGCACTGGTGGCAGTCGCCATTGGCCTGAGCCTGGCGGGTGTGTACTGGCTGGTTTTCTGGAGGAATCACCCCAAAAACTGGTATCCCCTTCCGGTGGGGGCCGCCTTTGGCTACCTGTACGCGCTGGTTGCCTTCTGGCCCACCGGCGCGGGATTCTGGGCCTTCCTGCTGGTCAGCCTGATGGTGCTGCTGCGCGGCCTGAACATCGCCCAGCGCAAACGCCTGAACCCCTAAAAACGCAGATCGTTGAGCCTCCAGAAGGCCGGGGTGTTCGTAAGTCTCTGGTTGTGTTGAATAAGATCCCATGCGGTTTCGCCTGCAAGGGTGTGTGCTCTGGGGTCGGCCCCCAGCTCCAGTAGCTTCAAAAGCACATCGGAGTTTTCTCCGTGCTTGGCGGCGTCGTGAAACGGTGTCCAGTCGTCGTTATCCCTTGCATTCACCTGGGCGCCCGCTCGAATGGCCTGTTCCAGGATGGCTGGGGTTGCGGTGCGCCAGAACCCGGGGCTCAGCAATGAGTTGGCCAGGGCAGTGCCTGAGAAGAGGAGGGGGTATTTGCACCTGGACTGGCACCATCGCAAAAGTGGAAATTGGCGCCGGAGCACGCACAAAATTACCGAAGTGTCATTCTGAGGCCGCCAGGCCGAAG
>NZ_CALMCQ010000083.1 GCF_937863175.1 uncultured Meiothermus sp.
TCCAAACCCGCCCGTCCAGCCCGCTCGCTACAGGATGAGCCGTCCACGGCGATCAGGATTTTACGGAACATAGACTCCTCCTTTTCCCGAGGCTAGACCAGAACCGTTACCAAAGCATTACCAGCGCGGCAGCCCAACCAGACCCCCAAACGTCTGGTGCAAGCGCTCCTCGGCTGGCCCCCGGACAAACTCGAGGCGGGTTCCATACGAGGCCGCCAGCTCGGGCAAGACCTGCTTCAGATCCACCTCTTCGATATGCCCCGCGCCGTGGGCCACCGCGCCCTCCTTGCTGCCACCCACCCAGCCGTCTGGGGCGCGATAAACCCTGCCCAGGGGGTTCCAGGGGGCCACCAGGAGGTGCAAACCCCCTTGCTGCAAGAGCTCCAGGGTCTGATCCCGACCGGCTACCCCCCGCTCAGCCAGCTCATCCAGCAGCCGGTTTTCCCGTTCGCGCTCGAGGGGTTCCAACACCCCTTGCACCAGCCGCAGCACTTCACCCGCCTGGGTAAGGGGGGTGGGCAAGGAGGGCAGGGTGGCCAGCACCCGTTCGCGCAGTCGGCGGGGGAGCAGTTCGTGGAAAACCAGCACCTCGGCCTTCTGCCCGACCAGTACCAGCCGCTGGATATCGCGTTTGGAGAGGGTCTGCTCCAGAATCCCGACCATCTGCTTGTAGAAACGCTGCGTCCAGACCTCCAGGCGACGCTCGAAGCGGTCGGTGTTGGCGGCAGCCCGATGGACGGCTCCCTGACTGTAGCGCCGTCCAGCACCATCCTGGGTAAGCCGGTTCCAGTCCTGGGTGGGTACGGCGCGGAAAGCCCCTGGCAGTTCCTCGATCTCGCCCAGAAAAACCTCGAACATGCGCCACTTCTGGCTGTCCAGGAAAACCACCCCCACCCGCTCGTACTCGTCCAGCACGTAGAAAATCGGGGTCAAATAGGGCTCACCCCAGCGGGCTTCCACCCCCTGTACCAGCGGCAGATCCACCTGCAGGTCGTAGGTTTCGATCCAGCCACTCGCAGCAAAAATGACCCGGCTGCGGGCCTGGGGTGCGTCGTGCTCGAGAGCCCCCAGCACCTTCTTGCTCACTTCGGGTGGAACCCCGGCGGCCTCGAGGGCATCCCTGGCCCTTAGCACATAGGCTTTGCCCTGGTTGCCCTGGTTGGCCGGGTTCACATCGAGATACAGCGATAACACCGGAGCCACCCTTGGGGCCACAAACTCGCGGATGTAGCGAGTACCTTCCTGGGTCAACATAGCAACCTCCTTGCGGTCTATTTGCCTCCGAGACACCCACGCCGAAGTGGTCGGTGTATGGTTGCCCCTCACTTCCCAGCCTGATTGAACCCCAGGCCAATTACCCATCCATTACCACCCGGTTTTGCAGGCGCTCGGGGGGGGTGTGCTTTGCCGGGTGCTTACCAAATTAGGGTTGTCCCTGCTTCCAGCCTGGCCTGCGGTTGGGCCGTGCGACTGCCACGGTGCAGCCAGGCAAACGGGATTGATGGGTTTGACCATCTCCATATGGCGCCATGTAGCGCACTCTTCACCCGCTGTTGGATGGAACATATATCAAGCCTGCGGGCTTTTTTCGCCCAGGCCACGAACATCGAGATAGGGGGTGATGGGGTTGTTGCGCTTGATGTGCTCGGCCAGCTCGAGGGTTTCGGGCATGGGAGTATCCCCCAGTTCTTCGTGCAGAAATTTGACAAAGCGGCGGTAGTGCTCGATGGCCCCGTAGCGATCTCCCATGGCCGCCAGGCACCACATCAGGCGCTGGTGATAATTCTCACCAATGTAGGGGTCGGCCTGTAAGGCCCGCTCGAGAAAGTCGCTGGTGGCCCGCCAGTCTTCCCGGTCGTAGTGAATTAGGGCGACCTCCAGTAGTGCCTGCACATAGGCGGTCTTGTGCTCCTCGCGGGCCTGAGAAACCCAGTTGCTTGAAACGCCCGGCAGATAATCACCCCGGTAGAGCGAAATGGCTTTGCTGTAATCTTCCAGGCGGGCCGTTTCACAGGTGGCGTGGTGGCCCAGGGAGAGGGCCTGGTAGAAACCGAACAAATCGGTGCTGTGCAAAACCTCTTCAGCCAGGCGGTAGCGCCCATGATCTTCCAGGATGGCCTGGGGGTTTCCCAGAGCGGTGCGAACGCGAAAAACCGTCACCCGAAAACGGTTGTTGGCTACGGGGTCGGGGTCGAGGCCCCACAGGGTCTCGAGGATCTCCCCCTTGCTGCGGCCTTCGGGATAAGAGAGCAGGTAGAAAAAGAGTTCCTCGGCGGTCTGGGCGTGCCAAACAGCACAACGCCCCGCCACCAAAACCTCCATCTGGCCCAGGGTGCGTACCCGGAGCGCAGGCACGGCCTGTTCTGAACGGGGCGGCATCCTTTTCATGGCTTAATTCTGTTACAAATCCATTACCGCTGCATCCGCCAATTGGAGTAGAAGCACCCGCGATCCAAATTTGGATCATCCTTGACAAAACGGAAGGTTTTGCCCGAGAAGGTATGGCTTGAGCAGGGAGAAGGTTGGCAATGGGTTGACGATGGGTATAGAGCTGGGGTTCTCGACCCTCGAACCGGTACCCTCAATACGGCTCCCAGCGGTAACACCCTGGTAATGCTCTGGATGCATGGTGGGCTCAGATGGAATGTGTTGAGCCAACAGGAGGTGTTTGTGTTTCGTCACATCTTGGTTCCTGTGGGGCTGGGGGCGGGCAGCCTGGCCGCCGCCCAACATGCCCTCAAACTTTCCCGCTGGCTGGGTTGCAAGGTGACGCTGCTGCATGTACTCGAGAACTCCGATAGCGCAGTCTCCGAGACTTTTGCCAGGATGACTCAGGGGGCGCGTCGCAAACCGACGGTGTTGCTGGTGGAGCCCCAAAGCCAGACCATCGGCGCGGTGGTGGCCCAGGCGGCCCAACAAACCCACGCCGATTTGATTGTCATTGGTTGCCACGACACGTCCCCGCAGGCCTCAGAGGTGTTGGGGACAGCGGCCCAGAGCATTGTGGCAGGCTCCAGCGTGCCAGTTCAGGTGGTACCCACTGCGATGCTGGTGCAGAGCAAACCCTGGCTACAACGCTTCGCGGTCCGCGAGCTGCACGAGATTTAGGGCCAGGCGTGAGGTTCCTCGGTTATATGGTTGGTTTTGATACAGATTGCGGGCTCGAGTCCAGGCGCTACAAGGGCGACACGGGTAGAAAAGTGCTCTGGCGCAACGGAACCCCGCCATACCAAGCACAGGGTGGCTATCCGATGGGAACGGTGGGAGCAGTTACCTGGATTGATCATGGGACGTTTTAACGTCGAGGAAATCGTCTACAACACCGATGGGGGTCAGCAGGTTCGGGCTAGAGGCGGGTAGGAGGTGGGTATGAAAGTGCTGGTTGCGTATGCGAGCAAATACGGTTCAACCGCCGAGATGGCGCAGAAGATGGGCGAAGTGTTGAGAAAGGCTGATATGGAAGTTGGGGTGTTTTCTGCCGACCTGGTGACGGATGTAAAGCCCTATGATGCGGTGGTACTGGGTAGTGCGGTCTATGCAGGTAGCTGGATGAAACCGGTGGTTGAGTTGCTGGAAACCCAGGAGAAAGACCTGGCGACCCGGCCCGTATGGATATTCTCCTGCGGCCCAACGGGCGAGGGTGACCCGGTGGAAATCATGCACGGTTGGCGCTATCCCGAAGCGCTCGAGCCCCTTTTACAGCAAATTCAACCGCGAGCCATTGCGTTTTTTCACGGCAAGATAGACCCAGAAAAAATGCACTGGGGAGAAAAGCTGATCATCAAGGCATTGCGGGCCAGGACGGGCGATTTCCGCGACTGGAAGGCCATCGAGGCCTGGGCGCAGGACATCGCGCTAGCCCTGCGCTCGGAACGTGTCGCATGATCCGCCGCTGCTCAACCTGGGTATGGGTGGAATGAAACTGGGGCTCGCAGAACCAAATCCGCTCGAGATGAGCCCGATGCGCCGCACAAGCGCGATCTGCGACGTTGGGACGGGTGGCTTGGCTAATGCCAACCGCACAGCTCTGAGCGGCGCGAACCGCTTACGCCCCGCCCAGGTTTGGCTTGATCTTGGGCACGATGCGCGGGGGCTCTTTTTCTTCCTTATCTTTGGGCGGTTCGCTGGGGAGCAGAATGCTCTCCAGCTCCTCGCCCTCCACCACCCGCACAAACTCCTCCGCGTTGAGGGTCTCACGTTCCAGGAGCATCACTGTAACGCGCTCCAACACGTCTTTTTTCTCGGTCAGCAGCTTCAACACCTTGTCGTGCTGTTCCTGCAATAGCTTTTGTACTGCTTCATCAATGCGCTTGGCGGTATCTTCGGAATACTGCCGGGTGTCGTAGCCGCCCAGATAGGTGTCCTCGCGCACCTGATAGGCCACGGTGCCAAAGTCGGGATGCATACCCCACTCGGTGATCATGCGCCGGGCCAGGCTGGTCGCCTGCTTGAAGTCGTTCTCGGCCCCGGTGGTTACATCATCAAAAACCAGCTCTTCCGCTGCGCGGCCCGCCAGGGCTACCCCAATCTGGTCGGTCAGGCGCTTCTTGCTCCAGTGCAGGGTGTCCTGGCGGCTGGGCATCATGAAGCCCATGGCCCGCCCGCGCGGCACAATCGTCACCTTGTGGACGTTGTCGGCGTGTTCCAGGAAATGCGCCGCCAGCGCGTGCCCGGCTTCGTGGTAGGCGGTCACCTCTCGGTCTTTCTGCGTTAACACCATGCTCTTCTTGGCCGGCCCCATAACCACCCGGTCGGCAGCCTCTTCCATGTCCCGCATGTTGATTTTCTTGCGGCCATCGCGGGCGGCCAGGAGTGCCGATTCGTTGAGCAGATTCTCGAGGTCGGCCCCGACAAATCCAGGCGTGCGTTTGGCCAGCAGGGCCAGATCCACATCCTCGGCCAGGGGCTTGCCTTTGGCGTGAATTTTGAGGATTTGCTCGCGCCCCTTCACATCCGGTGCGTCAATGGTTACCTGGCGGTCAAAGCGGCCCGGACGCAGCAGAGCCGGGTCGAGCACGTCGGGGCGGTTGGTGGCCGCCATGATGATGATGCTGGCCTCCTTCTCGAAGCCGTCGAGTTCGACCAGTAGCTGGTTGAGGGTCTGTTCGCGTTCGTCGTTGCCGCCGCCCACACCGCCCCCACGCCGGCGGCCCACCGCATCAATTTCGTCAATGAAGATGATGCAGGGCGCGTGGCGCTTGGCCGTTTCGAAAAGGTCGCGCACCCTGGCAGCACCCACCCCCACAAACATCTCCACAAAGTCCGAACCGGAGGCTGCGATGAAAGGCACCTTGGCCTCGCCCGCCACGGCCCGTGCGATATGGGTCTTGCCCGAGCCCGGCGGCCCTACCAGCAGCACCCCCTTGGGGATGCGGGCGCCCATCTCGTGGAAGCGGGCCGGCGACTTAAGGAACTCCACGATCTCTTTGAGCTCTTCCTTGGCCTCTTCGCAGCCCGCCACGTCCTTGAAGCTGGTCTTGGGG
>NZ_CALMCQ010000084.1 GCF_937863175.1 uncultured Meiothermus sp.
CCAATGTAGGCATCGGGGAAACGAACGGGTGAGAGCGCGACCGTCTGCTGATAGGAAACACCGGCCTGCTGCCAGTCCCTTTTCTCGTAGTAGGCATCGCCACGACGCAACCAGGCTTCGGCGTTCCCGGGGGTCAGGATCACCGCCTGATCCAGATGCTCGATGGCCAAATCTACATTACCCCGAAGCAGTAGCAAGCTGCCGTACTTGACCCGCAAACCTGCGTTTTTGGGCGCAGCTTTCACGGCATCTTCGTAGTTCTTGAGGGCCTCTTCCCATTTGCCCTGGCGGATAAAGATATCTGCCAGCAACGCACGGACAATAGGCTCGTCTCTTATGGCCAGCGAGCGGTTGATGGCTTCGACCGCCTGATCGAGGCGGTTCTGGTAGGCCAGTACCGTCCCCCGGGTAGCGTAGATGGGAGCGTATCGAGAGTTGACCCGCTCGGCCTCGCGGAGGATGACCAGGGCTTGATCCAGCAGGTTTTTGGAGGCTTCACGGTTTTCGGCCAGCAAGTATTGGCGCACAAAAACCTGGGCTAGGGCCACATACGATTGGATGAAGCTACTGTTAAGGGTGATCGAGCGGCGCAGGTTTTCAATAGCCGCCGTAAAGCGATTGAGCTCGGACTGCACACGCGCCAGCAGGTACAGGTTTTCGGCGCTCGGTGCATCCCTGACTGCCCGCTCGCAGGCCGTTAGCGCCGCCTCGGGACGCCCGGCTTCAAACAACAGCACACACAGGCTGGCCTGGGTCTGCGGCCGTGATGAGGGCTGGGCAGGGTTTTGTTGAGCCAGCACACCCCCCACCACCAGCACCATTGCAAAGAACCAGAAACGTATCATCTTCCTCCTGAATACCCCAACCCATTCAGTCGAGACTCATAAGCCTGCACCCACAGGGTTGTACCTGCGGGGGGTTGAGAGCAGTTTGTCGGCTTCGGCTTCATTGAACACCATCCAAAGTCAAAGAATATAGCGGGAAAGATCGCGGGATGCCAGCACATTCTCAAGTCGCGCTTCCACATATTCCTTGGTCACTTCTACCCGCCCCAGACTGGTCTGAAACGAAACTTCTTCCAGCAACCGTTCCAGGACCGTTGAGAGTCGCCGTGCGCCAATATCCTCCAACTCTTGGTTAGCTTGGTGAGCAAACCTGGCCACCGCCTGGATGGCCTCGGGGGTAAAGTGAACCTCCGTATCGTCGGCGGCGAGCAAAGCTCGGTACTGTTTGATAAGTGAGTTTTCTGGCTCGCGCAGGATTCGCTCGAATTCCTGCGGGCCCAGGGGCTCGAGTTCAACCCGGATGGGGAACCGGCCTTGTAGCTCGGGGATCAGGTCGGAGGGCTTGGAAACATGAAAGGCCCCTGCCGCTATAAACAACACATGGTCGGTCGAGACTGGTCCCAGACGGGTCGAAACCACGGTTCCTTCCACGATCGGGAGCAGATCCCGCTGCACCCCCTCGCCCGAGACATCCGGCCCGCTGACTGCCCCCTTACCTCTGGCGATTTTGTCCACTTCGTCAATAAAGACGATTCCCTCCTCCTGGGCGCGGCGCAGCGCTTCCTGGGTGGCTTCTTCCTTGTCTACCAGGCGCTCGGCTTCCTGGTTTCTGAGGATTTCCAGGGCCTCCTTGACCCGCACCTTACGCCGCGCCTTGCGCTGGGGCATCAGCCCTTTGAGCATGTCTTGCAGGCCCTGCATCTGCTCGCCGCCAAACATCCCAGCCATCGGGAGTCTGGCTTCCTCGGCCACCTCGATCTCGACGAGTTGATCGTGGTAGCGGCCCGAACGCAATTCGAAGGGCTGTATGCGTAGCAGCGAGGCTACCTCTTCTTCGGCCATACCCTGGGCACGTCCCTCGACTTTGGCCTTCATCTCCTGCATGACCAGCTGGTAAGAGGCCTCGGCCAGGTCACGCACGATGGAGTCCACATCGCGGCCCACATAGCCCACTTCGGTAAACTTGGTGGCCTCGACTTTGAGAAAAGGCGCCCCCGCGAGCCGGGCCAACCGGCGGGCGATCTCGGTCTTTCCCACCCCGGTGGGGCCAATCATCAGAATATTTTTGGGAGTGACCTCACGGGCCAGTTCGGGCAGCAGTTTCTTACGCCGTACCCGGTTGCGCAACGCGACCGCAACGGCCCGTTTGGCTGCGGCCTGACCCACGATGTGCTTGTCCAGCTCACGAACGATTTCGGCAGGGGTAAGGTTCATGGGGTGCCCCCCACACTCAGAACCTGGGTGGGCTGTCCGCTGGTGTAAAGGTCAATCTCACCCGCCAGCCGAATGGCTTGCTCGGCAATCTCCGCAGCCGACAGGCTCGAGTGTCGCAACAAGGCCTTGGCTGCTGTGAGCGCATAAGGGCCACCCGAACCTACGGCAATTACGGGCTCGTCGGGGCTCAGTACCTCGCCGTTGCCAGAAAGCAAGAGGAGGGTGTCTCGGTCGGCCAACACCAGCATGGCCTCGAGGTTGCGCAGCACGCGGTCGGTGCGCCAGAGCTTGGCGGTCTCGATGGCTGCCCGCTGCAAATTGCCCTTGGCCCCCGATAGCGCCCCCTCAAACTTTTCCAGGAGCGTCAGGGCGTCAGCCACGGCGCCCGCAAAGCCCACCAGGATGCCGCCGCCCTGTTCCAGACGACGCACCTTGACCGCCCCGGTTTTCATGATGGTCTGCCCCAGGGTAACTTGTCCATCGCCTGCGACTGCCGTGACACCGTTCCGACGTACTGCCACGATGGTGGTGCCGTGCATTCGCTCCATTCCCTCGGAATCTAGCGCCGCACGGTGAATCTGGTATGAGAAGCGCAGGATGTAACGCGAGGAGCTACGAGCAGAGCGCCGATACCTCCCCCAGGGTACTGGTCTTCTGGCGGAAGTTGCCGACGGCTGAGGGCAAATAGCCAGTAGCTGCGTCGGAAACGGCATCGGGTTCATGGAAACCGCTCAAAGCGCTGCCAAAGTCTGTTGGTCCCCAAATCAAGTACGGCATGCGGTTGGATACTGCAGCTGTGACCGTCCCGATAGGCATATGAGCCTTACGTATGACCAACGCAATACGGCACAGCTTAGAGCCCTTTGAAACCTTCGGGAATGCTCAAACCCCGAATGCGGTTCAGGGGCCACCAGACCGCATTGGCCCGACCTGCAATCGTGGTGATGGGAACCGGGCCAAAGGTGCGCGAATCTTCAGAACCGCCAAAGGTGCGGTTGTCGCCCATCACAAAGAAATAGCCGGGTCTGAGTTTAAGGGAGCTGGTAAAACAATGTTCCCCAGCACGGCTTCTTTCCAGATCTGCCGGGCCAGGCGGCGTGAGCATTTCCAGCGTGGGTTTTAGGTATTCAGGCAGTTGATCGGGGGCAAAGCGCACCTGCTGCTGGGTGATAAGGGCAATTAGCTTCTCGTTGTCGTAACAGACCACCGGATAACTGTCCGGGTAGGGGGTTAGCGAAGCGGTGATATGCACTTCGTTCAGGGGTTTACCGTTAAGGTAAACCACTCCCTCGCGCAGGCTGATCTCGTCACCAGGCAGGCCGATAATGCGCTTGATGAAGAAGGCCCGAAACTGGAAACCCAGCACTGGGAACTGGGCTACCGCGTTGGGGGTTCCCTCAGGCGGCTTGACAATTGCCACCTCACCGCGCTGCCACTGCATCAGGCCAAAGCGTACCAGCCAGGTCTCGTATTTGGGCACAAATACCCGTTCGCCATTGAGCAGGCTGGGATTCATCGAGTTACCCACTACTCCCACGGTGGTGAAGATAAAAGTCGTGACCAGGAAGGCCAGCAAAAGGGCCTCGCCCACCTGGCGAAACCATTCCTTGAAGAGATAATCCAGAAAGTTGCGCATCGTAAAGAGTCCCCTTAGTCTTGGCCAAAGCCCGGCCCATAGCATAACGCACACCCGCATTAAGCTTGGTAATCCGTTGGATTTGTTGTGCTCCCCACGACCGTATGTACAGCCGAGAGCCAGTGGTCGAAGGCTCAAGACCTTCGCTGGAACATCGGATACTTTGAACCCTTGACGCGCCCGGCTATGCAGCAAAACCTGCTCTCGACCCTCGGCAGTACTGCACTGTGTGACCTGCCGCATACGGCGACCGCTTCAGACCCATTTTTATTCTGGTACGTGCGCCTCGAGCCTAGAACTTCAGCCGTGCCAACGAAGCTGCCTTACGGCCCGCTTCGACAATTTCCTCCAAACGACCGAACTGCTCGATTCCGACCCCTGGGAGTTCGGGGCGAATATAGAGCTCGGGGGGATAGAGCGAGCGTCTTGCCGCGGTCAGGTGGTTTTGCATGATATCTATGGCCCGACGCACCTGTCCAATGGAGGAGCGGGGAACCCCTGGCAGGCGCATCTCGGGGGTCACGTCCACCGCCAGTACATATTTGGCCCGCATGAACCGGGCCGCATCCACCGGCAGGTTGTCGAGCACACCGCCATCCACATAGGTTCGGCCTTCGTAGAGCACGGGAGCTACCAGCCCTGGGTAGGCCGTAGAGGCCAGCACAGCCCCTGGCAGATCACCTTCCGAAAAATAGGCCAGTCTTCCCGCCTCGAGATCCACCGCCGTTACCACCAGTTTTTTGGAAAGCTGGTCGAACCGGGTGGGCAGGTATTTCGCCAGAAAATCGCGCAACCCGCGCTGGGAGATCAGCCCTGGTCGGGGAACCAAGTCCAGCAAGCGCAACCAGGGGGTTGAACGGGAAATTTCGAGGATCTCGGCTGGCTTTTTTCCCAAGGCATACAGGGCCCCCACTACACCGCCCATGCTGGTTCCGGCAACGACCTCGGCCTCGAAGCCCTGGGCCTCGAGTACCTCCAGCACCCCAATATGGGCTAGCCCCCTGGCCCCTCCTCCCGACAACACCAGACCGCGCACGTAGCCACCTCCAAACCGCCGATTGTTCTGCAGTAATACTAATGTAACGTATCCGTACCCAGAATTGTCTCCTTGAAAACCGTCTCCGGGTTGCCGCTGGGTTTGTGAATGGGTGCGCCCTAAAAGACAATCACCCTCATGGTTAGGCGAGAGAAAGGGATGGAGTGGGCATTCGCAGTTTGATAGGAGCGATCCGGGCCAGGGGCCGGTATCAGCGGGAGGAATTGCCCGAAACCCGATTCAAAAATCGGTATAGTGATGCTTGTGGGGTTAGCCGGAATTACCCTCGAGGGCCGTTACAAGGTCATCCGACCCATCGCCCGTGGGGCCGTAGCGACGGTGTATTTGGCCTTTGACATCCATGGCACCCCCTATGCGCTCAAGGTGTTCCCTAGAGGTTTTGAGGGGCGGGCTGACCGCGAATGGAAGATTGGACACCAGCTCAAACACCCCCACATCAACCCTGTGCTGGCCCGGCTGAGTGTGCCCCACGATGGGGTAGAGCAACCAGCGGTGCTGCTGGCCTTCGCCCCCGGCAGCCGCCTCTCCGAGTGGCGCAAAGACAACCCCAGCAAGATGTTGAGGGTGTTTCAGCACCTGCTCGAGGCCCTCGCTCACATGCACAGCCAGAGCCTGGTGCACCGTGACGTGAAGCCGGACAACCTGGTTGTAGATGGCACCGGAGAAGCACGTCTGGTAGATTTCGACCTTTCCGGCCCTCAAAGCGAGCGTTTTAGCCAGAAGGTTCGTCTGGGAACCATTGCCTATATTGCCCCCGAGCAAATCCGGGGGCAGTCACCCACTCCTGCTTCTGACATGTATTCGGCTGGCGTCCTGCTCTACTGGGCGCTAGCGGGCGAGTTGCCCTTTGTGGGTGAGCCGGTCGAAGTCATGAACGCCCATCTAAACCAGGAGCCCCCACCGCTGATTGCTACCCCAGACACCGGGTTGCGCGTTACAACCGAACTACAAAGCTATCTGGACCGACTCATCTCCAAAGACGTGACCAGGCGATATGCCAGCGCAATGGAGGCCCTGGGGGATTTTGAGGAGCTTGGCTTTTCGCGGACTTCCTGAAGCCGTCCAGGCAACCCTAACCACCTGAACGCTTGTGCACCATAAACCGGGATGATCGAAACCATCCCGTTGACTTTTTCCAGATTTAGCGCCTGGAAAGTTTCTGGTAGGGAAGATCCAGTTTGCCCGTGTAGTGTGAGTCTGGGCGTAGAAGGCGGTTGTCTATCCGGGTGTACTCGAGGATATGGGCACACCAGCCCGAGATGCGGGCCACTGCAAAAATCGGCGTAAAGAACTCGAGTGGATAGCCCAGGTCAGAGTAAACCACCCCCGAGTAGAAATCTACGTTGGGATAGATGCCCTTGGGGTTGTAGATCGCCCCCGCCTGCCGTTCGACTTCCTTCAGAATGGCATACTCATTGCTATGTCCATGCTGAACCGCCACTTCCCCGGCATACTTGTCGAGCACCCCCGCCCTGGGGTCGTAGGATTTATAGACGCGGTGGCCCATGCCCATTACGCGGCCTTTTTTGGCCTGCAGATCCGCCAGCCATGTAGTGACATTCTCGGCTGAACCAACCTCGGCAATCATTTTCATCACCGCTTCGTTGGCTCCTCCGTGACGGGGGCCTTTGAGCGCACCAATGGCCGCCACAATTGCACTATAGATGTCGGCCTGGGTGGAATAGGCCGCGATGGCGGTAAAGGTGGAGGCATTGAAGCCGTGTTCGGCCTGCAAAATCAGAGCCACGTCCATCAGCTTAACTTCCTCTTTGTTGGGCGCCTTTCCGTTGGACATGTAGAGGAAGTTGGCCGCGTGGGACAGACCTTTGCGGGGAGAAAGAATCTTTTGCCCTTCGCGGTGGCGCTTGGTGGCCGCCACGATGGTGGCAAACTTAGCGATGAGCGAAAGGGATTTCTGGTACAGCGCCTCGGGAGATACATCGCCCTCGGCCTCATCCAACATGCCCAACTCGCTTACTGCGGTGCGAAGCATGGACATGGGGTGGGCATTGCGGGGGAACTGCTTGATCTGTTTGATCATCGAGGCCGGCAGGGCACGATGGGAGGCCAACTCGGCACTAAAGCCCTTAAGTTCAGCCTTACTGGGCAGATGCCCGTGCAGCAACAGATAAGTCACCTCCTCGAAGGTGGCATGTTCGGCGAGATCCTGAATTTTGTAACCACCGTAGTATAAACGGCCTTCGTCCCCATCAATAAAGCACAGGCTGCTTTCGGTGAAAATTACGTCTTCCAGACCTCTGGCAATCGTCACAGTCGCACTCATGTTTTCTCCTATAACACTCCGAACCGATGTCGGCTTAGCCTGTGTATTCTATCTTGTTCCTACACCGAAATACCGCAGAACAGCTCATAGTCTTGCAGTGTAGTTACACTCGGGCTGACGCCGCAGACCGGGCAGTCAGGGCGTTGCGGAAACTGGATGCTATGAAAGTGCGTATGCAGTCCATCGTAGAGTAGCAGCTTGCCCGAGAGGACATCCCCCTGCCCCAGCAAAACTTTGAGCGCCTCCGTGGCCATCAGCCCACCAATTACCCCCGGTAGGACACCGAAAACCCCCGCTTCGGAGCAGCTTGGAACGGTTCCAGGTTTGGGCGGATGAGGAAACAAGCAGCGATAGCACGGCCCCCCCCGGAAATGGAATACGGAAAGCTGTCCTTCAAACTGGTGTATGGCTCCATACACCAGCGTTTTGCCCAACAGTACACACGCATCGTTCACCAGGTAGCGGGTGGGAAAGTTGTCGGTGCAGTCGAGCACCAGATCGTAGGGCTCGAGGAGCGAAAGCGCATTATGTGAGTCCAATTTGAGGGTATGGGTCTCGAGGTGTACGTGGGGGTTGAGACTTGCCAGACGGGCCCTGGCAACCTCGGCCTTAGGCTGACCTATAGCCTGGGTATCGAACAATACCTGGCGCTGGAGATTGGAGAGATCCACTCGATCCATCTCCACAATCCCCAGGCGGCCCACCCCCGCTGCAGCCAGGTACATCAAGAC
>NZ_CALMCQ010000085.1 GCF_937863175.1 uncultured Meiothermus sp.
CAAGCCAAACCGCCTAGAACTGTTTTTACGTCCTTTCTAGGATTGAACCGAGGGGGAAAAACCCAGACCACAGCCAACACCCGGCTAGATTTTGCCCTGGCGCGGCCAGGCGGGCTAAAAGGTGCCCTGAAGCCTCTCTTCCCGACCGGCAAACCGGCTGCGCTGGACGGTGTGGTACTCGATGGGGCCCCGGACCCGGCCCCGGGCGTGTTTGGCCAGGGCCTTGGCCCAGAAATGATCGGCGTGACCAGCCTCGTTGCGCTCGGCGTCGTAGCGCACATTGCCCGCGCTGGTCAGGATGCGCTTGATGGAGTGCAGGCTCTGGCGCAGGGTCTGGTCGCCCCGGGGGATGCGCTCCTTGCGGTCCTCGAAGCCCAGGCGCAGGTTCTGGGCCAGGTCGGCCTTGGTCTGTAGGTTGAACTGCACCGGCTCCACCTTCCAGCCAAACCGGCGGCGGGCCTCCTCGGCCAGCATCTCGCCCATGCCGGTGCTGTCAATGCAGGCCCGGCGCACGCGCGGAATCAGGGCCAAGAGGGCCTCGAGCTGGGCGTGAAAGGGGGTGTTGTGCAGCTCGACAATTTTGCGGCACCAGGCCACATCGCCCACCACCTCATCAATCCAGATTACGGTCAGGTCGCGCCGCCGGGCGATATCCATGCCCAGGTAGGCATTTTCGGCGATCCACTCGTCCGACAGCGTGTCCGGGGACTCGGCGGCCAGAATCAGGTCGTAGGGGATAAAGGCGCTGGACTCGTCTAAAAACTCCAGCAGATACTCCTGCTGCCAGGCCAGGGGGTCGTTCAGGGCGATGCGCAGCTCCTCGGGGTCCACTGCCAGCCCATCGGCCACCGCATCGTAAATGCTGGTTTTGTGTCGGCTCCAGCCCTCGGCCTTGTGCCACAGCTCGGCAAACTGGTTGAGCTGGCCGTTGGGGGTGCTGGTGATGCGCACCTTGTAGCTGGGGTTGCGGGTGATGATGGGGAAAACCGCCCGCCAGATGCCCGCCGGGTCTTTGTGGAAGGCAAACTCGTCCAGGTTCAGGTTGCCGCTGTAGCCGCGCGCGGTGGCCGGGTTGGCGGGCAAGAACAGGTGGCGCGAGCCGTTGGGCAGCCGGTACTCGAACTGGGTCACCCGCTGCTCACCGTCGAAAAAGGTGTCTTCCAGGGCTTTGGCCGCGATCTGGTAGGCGTCCAGGTGTAGCTTGACCTTCTCGGCCAGCTCCAGGGTCTGCCGCTGGCCGCTGGCCAGGTGAATCCACAGGGTTTTGCGCTGCACGCTGTCGTCCACGGTCTCCAGGGTCGCGGCAAACGACTTGCCGATCTGCCGCGCCGCCAGCCAGATTTTGAAGCGGCTCCGGTCTTCCACCCAGCGTTTTTGATAGGGCAGCAGCATATTATTTGCTCAGTCCGTAAATTTCCTGCCGGATGGTCTCTAAGGTCTCGGGGTCCAGGTTGCGAGTGGCCAATTTGCCCACCACCTTGTCGGCGGCTGCGGCGGCCTGGTCTTTGGAGAACACCCGCTCGGCCTTTTCCAGGGCCAGGCTGGCCTGTACCGCCCGCACCCCGGTCAGTAGCATTCCGCCCACCGCCTTGGGCTCAATTTCGGCGGGGTCAAACTGCTCCAGGAATCGTAGCAGCTTGTGAATCAGCACGTTGGTAAAGGCTACCTGCAAGGACATCTGCTTGCCGGTGGATTTGCTGATGGCCTCCATCACCTGCTGGGCCTCCAGTGCGGCCCCCAGCGCGGGCAGCAGGTGGTTGGTGCGGTGGCGCGAGAGCCCGCCGGTGCTGATCTGTTCGCCCTGCTGGGCAGTCCAGATTACGATGTCCTCCACCCGCCAGACCGAGCCGTCCGGCTTTCGGGTCTCGCCCAGGAGCATCTGGTCTAGCTGGTCGCGCAATGGCGACTGGCAGACCTTGCACCGCGTGGACTGCACATAAATGGCCACTCACCCTCCTAGCGGGGCAGAACCCAGCCCACCAGGGCTGCGGCCAGCAATAGCAGGTAAAACCGCCAGCCAGGTTGGCGGGCAGTGCGCTGTATCAGCAGTTTTTCCAGGCCATCCAGCCGGGCCAGGATGTTGCGCTGGCTGCCCTGGGCCGCCAGCCGCAGGGCGGTAATCTCCTCCCGCATCTGGCGCAGCTCGTCGTTCACCGGCCCCTCCGGGGGAAAGCCACGCCGGGGTCGGAGATGTCACCGTTGCAGAGGTCAATGCCTCTGGCGGTGATCTCGGCGTACTCGAAGCCGCCCCGGCCATCGTTGCGCCAGGCCACCTGCAAATACTCCTTACCAGGGGCACTCAGGTAGCGCAGGATGGACTCGAGCTCGTCGTTGCTGGGAAGCTGGTGCAGCCCCTCCAGCGTTAGTTTGAGCGCCCGCTCGGGCAGGCGCCAGGGGGCATCGGGATAGAGCGGCTTGTCATCCAGCCCGGCGGCAAACAGGAAGAGCGCGTAGAGCACCTCCCCCCGCAGAATCTTAATTCGTTGTTGGCTTCCCAGTCTCGACATATGTCCTCACGGATTCAGGCCCCCAGGCAGTTTGACCCCCAGCAACGAAGCAATCAGCACCATAAACACCAGTGCGACCCGCCACAAATCCCCCTGTTGCCACCAGGGTGGCCGCCGATCGGGGATCCGCTCCAGCAGTTTTATGGCCAGCATCGTCTCGCGCATCTTGCGGATATGCTCCTTGCGTTCCGGTGTTGCCTGCGCCGCCAGTTCATCCAGCATGTCCTCCAGTAGTGAGCGTTCCAGTTCATTCATTCCGCCCCATAGCAAAGCCCCCACCGGAAGGTGAGGGCTAGGTTAGCTTCAGTATAGCGCTTTTTTGTGGGTTTTTGTTCAACTTTAGGCTTCAAGCTTTCGGCCTTCAGCTTTCAGCTATGGGCTATCGGCTATTGGCTATAGGCTAGAGGTTGGTGACATTTAGCGCGAATCGCCCAGCGGCTGGATCATAAACAGCGCCCGGTCGCCCACCCGCTTCCACCAGACCCAGGCCCCGTTGTAGCGGAACCAGTTATCCAGGAAGTGGCCGTCGGCGGTCACCGGATAGCCCCGCTGGGTCAGGCCCCGGTAGGCCGGTATGCAGCGGGCCTCGGCGTGTACGGCGGATTCAAATGGCCTCTGATACATTCCGCACCTCCTTGCAGACCCGGCGCAGCCGGTGCGCCAGCTCGCACACCTGTTCGGGCACGTTCGCGCGTTCGAACCGTCCGCGTACAGGCCGCCAACGGAACAACATGTTCCAGCGCGCGGTGTTCAGGTGTGCGTTCAGGGCCTCGCGTTCGGCGGGCGAGAGCTCGGCCAGGAACGACTCCAGGTCGCGCCTCCACAGCCGCAGCTCGTGCGCCCCGATCCGGGCGTCCGGCAGCTCGGGCACGAAGACCGCCAGATAGCTGGCCCGGTGGGGGTTGTGGCCGCCCAGTACCCTCTGCCAGGACTTGAGCCCCCGGCCCGCCATCCAGAGCGTCCGAACCACGTGTTCGGCCTGCCAGGTTGCGCGGTGTTCGGGGCGTTCGTTCACAGTTCCTCCGTCCAGGTCCAGGTACCAACATTTAGTTCCTCCAGCCGGGTACCGGCATCTAACGTGGCCAGATCGAAGGCCTCGAGTAGCTTGTGGTACTCCGACGCGGTGTCCCAGTGCTCGTAGTTGATGCCCAGCGCGCCTAAAGCTCTACGGATGGTTTCAACGATCTGCCACTGTATTTGCGCGGTCGCAACGTAGTGGCCTTTCGATTTAGGCGCCTCTCGTGCTACTCGAAGCGCTGCAAAAAGTAGATCTCGTTTGGTTTTGTTCACTTCAGCACCTCCCGCCCCAGGTCTTCAATCGGAGCATCGTCGCCCTGGGCCTTGCGCCAGTTGGGGCCGTAGATTGTGATGGAGTTGCCCTCCAGTATGCAGCGATAGTCGCTAACCGCGCCACCCTGGGTATGGCGCACAAAAAGCCGCTTACACGCATCCATAGCCGCCGGGGTCAGGTCTAGCTGGATTATCTGCCGACTGGCTGCGGCCAGCGCGGCCTGGGCTTGCAGCCGCTCGACCTCCAGCTTCTTCTCGGCCTCGTAAAATCCGATCAGCAGACCCACCACCGCAGCAGCCACCATGACCCAGGGCACGACCAAGAACCCGTCCCCTCGCATCTCACCACCTCCTGAGAGCCGTTTCAGCTTCAAAGAGCGCCTGCTGGATAGCCGCTGGTTGCTCAATCTCGCCCCACCTGAGCGTCCTGGCCTCACGGTAGGCCAGGCAGCGCTCCAGGCCGCTTTTTATGTAGCTCAGCGCGTAGGCCATGATGCGGTCGGCCTGGTCGGCGGAGTTGGCGATGTGATACCGCCGCGTCATGGGGTCAAAGCCCACGACCTCGGGAGGCACCCCCGGCTTGCTAGGCCGGGCCGAGAGCCGGGCGCACAGCTCCACCGCCTCCCGCATCTCGCGGTCACCCGCTCCAATTGCATGGGCCAGGGCGTCGCGGTCCAGGCCCGCCGGCCCAGCCTCCCACAAGGCCTGGTAGACCGCGCGGGCCAGGTCAAGCCTAGGGTCGCTCATCCCGCACCTCCCAGGTATAGGGCCCGTACATGGCCAGGTAGTCGCGCAGGGTGCGTCCAGAGATGGGCATCCACTCGGATAGCGCGTAAAGGTAGATGCTGTAGCGCGGCCCAACGCCAGCCGCGCCCGCCTCGCTGGTTTCGGGTCCGTCGTAGCGCACCCGGATGACCAGGTCGGCGCAGGAAAGTTCCACAATCTGGCCCTGGTGGCCGTGCAGCACCCGGAGGGCCTCGGCCAGGTTGCTGCTGCGGTCCTGCTTGCGTTCACCAGCGCGTTGTGCGGCCAGGGCACGGGCGCTAGGCATGGTCTACCTCCTCAGGCGGCGCAGTGAAAACACAGGATGTCATCCAGCCTCCCGGTGTTGCCGCACGTCGGGCAGATGTAGCCCTGCAGCCGCATAATCGAGCGGATGCGCTCGGCGGCCTCCAGGGCCTCGGCCACGTCGGCGTAAAGCTGAGCGCCATAGCGGTTGCCGTTCTGCTTGCAGACCCGCCCGTAGCGGCGGGCCTGGCTGGGGCTCAGCTTGCGCTCGTAGATGCGGTCCAGACCAGTCACGGCAGCTCCACCCCCTTCATCCGGTGCGGATTGCGAAGTGTGTCCTGCACCTGCTCGTCCGATGCCTGGCGGCCAAGCACGCCAAACAGGTCCAGTGCAACCAGGTGCGCGGCCATAATGCGCCTCGCTGCAAATTTGAGCTGCGAGGGCTCGACCTCGTTGGTCTCGGACAACTGCCGCGCCGCGTAGATGAGGTCGCTGGCGATGTCGTGCAGGTAGTAGTACAGGAGCTTCTCGGGCTCAATCTGCGCCTTGGCGACCAGGGCCTCGATAGCGTCCTGGCTGGCCTGATACGCCTCGTTCGGGAGGTGCTGGTTCTGCTGGGGCTGGGTCTGCTGGGGCTTGTTGGGCAGTTTCATGGTTCTCTCCTTGGTCTTTCGGCCCTAGGCTTTCGACCTTCGACCTATTGACGAGGGTTGCTTTTTGTCGCTGCGGCCCCGGCTGCGCTTGGGCTCTGCCTCGCCCCAGAGCGGGCGCAGGTCGGGGTCGCGGTATGAAGGGAAGGGTCTCATCGCAGCAGGGCCCGTACCGGCTCGGGTACGGCGTACTGGGCGCTGGACAGGCGGGTTAGCTCGGTGTCCCAGCGTTCGGGGTTCCAGAGCTCCAGCCGGGTTTTGAGGCCCAGCACCACCCCCTGGTGCTCGAGCTCGGCATAGTCGAGCAGCTGGGGCGTCAGGGCGATGCGCCCCGCCCGGTCGGGCCGGGTTTGCAGGGCCGCCCCGATAAAGAACCGGGCCAGGGCAACCGCCCTGGGGTTGTTGGCGGGCAGCTCGGTCAGGGCGGCTTCCAGCCGCCGCCAGGTGGCCAGCGGAAAGACGTACAGGCAGCCCTCCAGGCCCCGCGTTACCACCAGGCCGCCGGCCAGGGCGGGGCGGAACTCGGCGGGCAGCATCAGGCGGCCCTTTTCGTCCAGGGTGTGGTGGTGCTCCCCGATCACGACAGCACCCTCCCCCGGCCGGCCATGTCGGCGATGGTCTTTTCGTCCAGCTTTTTCTCGAAAATTTCGGCGGCGTAGGCCAGCAGGGCGGCGTACAGCGCTTTGCGCTCGTGTTCCAGGCCGTCCTTTTCAAAGGTCAGCTTGTCAATCTGCACCGCAATCTGCTCGGCCCGCTCGGCCAGGCCCTCGTAGTCCAGGTCTTCCAGCACCTGCACCTTCAGGTAGTCCGAGCGCTCGGCCTCGGATTTAAGGGTCTTGTAGCTCTCGCGCAGCCGCGCCCCCTGCCGCACATACACCTCGCGGCGCTCCAGATCTTTTTTCACCTTGTCGCGCTCGGCCCGCATGGCCACCAGCTGCCGGTTGATGCGGGTAATCTCGGCAGGTATCGAAAGCAGCCTGGTGCGGCGTTGTTCAGCGAAGTCGTGGGTCATGGTTGGCTCCTCCAGGTCTGGGAAATCTCGGCCTCGCTCGGGCGAGTCGCAAGCAGCACCCGCCGCAGCACCTGGCCGTACTTGCCGGCGTGTAGCTGGATCTCGGTCTGGGTGGCGATCACCTGCACGGTCTGGGTGGCGCCCATCTGACCGCTGGGGTCCAGGTTGCGCAGGGTGAGCACTGCGCCTTCCTGCAGCCAGGTGATGTCGCCCCGGATGTAGTTGATGGGGCGCTGGGGCCAGTCGCCCTCCGGGGTGGCCATGTAGAGCAGGGTGGCCACGTCGTCCAGCCGGGGGATGCGCTCGCCCGCCACCTCGATCTCGCGGCGTTTTTTCATGGCAGCACCCACCGGAGCGCCCCGGTGTGTGGCGCTAGCAACAGGGGCGGGCGTTGGCGGTCGCAGTGCCCGGCCCAGGGGGCTCTGGGGTCGTAGCGGCAGGGCTCCGCGAAAACCTTGAGCAGGTAGGTCAGGCCGTAGTGGTTCCAGCCCTCCACATGGCCCAGCTCGTATAGCTCCATAGCCGTTCGGAGTTCCTGCTCCTGCTGGTCGGTCAGCCAGGGGTGGTGGGGGTCAAAGTAGACCACCGTTCCGCCCAGGGTTACGCCGTAACCCCACCATCGCTGGTGCAGGGGGCCGTCGGAGATGCGAATAATGGTGATGGGGGTGAGGTAGAGAGCCGGGCTGCGCTGGGCCACAAACTCGGCGCTGAGGGCAAAGCCGCCCCCCACCACCTGGCCCCCGGCCAGCAGGCCAAAGGCCAGCGCAACCAGGCTCAGAATGCCCACCGGGGTCAGTTCGGGCATGGCTACCGACCCCCCCACCAGACAATGGCGTGGATGATGGCCACCATAAACGCGCCGGTAGTCACGTCCCGCAGCAGGTCTTTCACGCGGTGCTTCACAGCCGGCCTCCTTCTTTCCAGCGCTGCACGGTCTGGATGCAGTCGGCCAGGGCGGCCAGGGCCGCCAGCGGGCTGGGGGCCGCCGTGGGGGTCTTGTGGGTGTGGCCCGTCCACTGGTCGGTCACGCACACCAGGTAGCCGCCCTCCACGTGGAACCAGGCGGTGGTGAACCCCTCCAGCCGCAGTTCTTTGGCCAGGGCGCGGGCTTTGTCCAGGTCGTCTTCGGTCATGGCTGTCCTCCTCCGGCCAGGTTGAGTTTTTTGGCCACCGCCGTCACGTTCTTGGGGGCAAAGTTGGCGCGGTTTAGTCCCTTGTCGGCGTTCTTGCCGATAGCCCGGTCAATCTGCTTCATCAGGCGCAGCACGTCGCGCATCACCCCGCCGGTCAGGTCGTGGATTTTTTGCAGGCTGGCCCGGGGCAGGCCCGCCAGCAGGGGCATCTGGGCCAGCTCGTCGGCCTCTACCGGCTCGGCTTCGGCAATTACCCCGATGCGGCTCTCGATGTCGCGCCAGCGGCGAATCTGGGGGGCAAAGTCTTCGGTGGCGATCAGAATGAAAGTGCTGCTGGTCTCGTCGGCCAGATATTTGAGCACCTCGTAGCTGTCGCGTGGCATGCGCTGGGCCTCGTCCACCACCGCCACCATGCGCTTGGCCCCCAGCTGGGTGTGTACCGTGCCCAGCAGGTCGCGAAAGCGGCGGGTGCGGGTGATGTAGAGGTTCAGGGCCAGGTCTTCCAGCAGGGCGCCGGGCTCGTAGCTGGGCTGGGCGTGGATCCAGGCGGTGTTCAGGTCGGGCCACTGCTCCCGCACGTAGCGCAGAAAGTGCTTGGCGGTTACGGTTTTGGAGCAGCCCGCCGGGCCGGTCACCAGCGCGAAGGGGAACTGGTCTTCCACCGCGTCGCGCAGCCGGGCGGCAATAATGCGGGTGGCGCGGGTCTGCACAAAGTCCACCTCGTCGTCCAGCACGTCGCCGTACTCGCTGGCCAGCCAGTCTTCCACGATCTTGTCTACGTCTGCCGGGTTGATGTAGTCTTGTGTCTGAGCCATACTCTCTCCTTTGGTTCCATTTGCTTCGACGGGGTGGGTGGTAGCCCTAAGCCCCGTTGGAGCCGGTGTCGGGCCTGGGCGACAGGTCCAGCTCGTCGTCCAGGGTGAAGCCCTGGGCCAGAAAATCGGCCACGGCTTCTTCGGCCTCGCGCTGAGCGGCGCTATGGGTAGCCAGCGCCACCTGGGGGCCGGAAATTTGCAGGGGTTGGATCTCGGGTTTGGGCAGCTCGGGGGCCGCGCGCTCCAGGGCCTGGTCGTGCCGGTAGGTCGGGTTCATAAACTGGGCCCTTATCTCGTCGGCAGCGGTGTGGATGTCGCGGATGTGCTGTCGCAGTTTGCGGCGGTGCTCGCGGGCCTCATCGCCCAGGGCGTTCCAGTTCTGGCTCTGGAGGGGGCCCAGAATTTCCAGGGTGCCGTCGCGGCGCGGCAGGGCCACCGACAGCTCGGCGGCGGGCAGTATCTCGTTGATCAGCACCACCACCTCCATGCCCTGGTAGCGGACCAGGCTGCCATCGGCCAGACCCCAGGGGCGGCCGCGCAGGGTGATGGTGCCGTTGCCGCGCACCCGGCGCTTCTCCTGGCGGGCAAACAGCAGCATCAGGTCGCCAAAGTGATACTGGGCCCGGCTGGCGGCGGGGGCGGTCTGGACAAACCACTCCTCGCGGGTTTTGCTGCCCCGAATCAGCGACTTGTGGTAGTCGCGGGTCAGCCAGAGCAGGGCCTGATATTTGAACTCTTCCTCGGTGAGAAGGCGCTCGGGGTAGGGGTCGGGGCCGCACTGGGCCATCCAGCGCCGGGTGTTGTGCAGGTAGCGGGCAATCTGCTGGTGGTCGCGCTCGTGTACGTCCGAGCCGGCATAGCCGCTCAGGCCGGCCTCGAACTGCTGGTGGAACAGGCCAAAGAAACGCTCGATGTTGCCCCGGCTGTGCGAGACATAGGGGCGGGAGTGAACAGACTCGATCTCGAGGTCGGACAGAATGCGCTCGCTTTTCTCCGAGCGGTACACCTTGCCGTTGTCCCAGTAGATCTGGTCGGGGCGGCCCCAGACCGGCCAGTGCTGGTCCCAGGGCTGGGGCTTTTCCAGCAGGGCCAGCATCAGCATCCGGTCGGTGGCGGCCTGGTCCTCATCGCGCGAGAAGGTAAACCCTGCCACCGCCCCCGAGAACACGTCTATGGCCGCGTGGATGCGCAGCCGCAGCACGCTGTTGGAATAGGGGTCGTAGACGAAGGTGTCGCACCTGGTCATGTCCACCATCCAGAGCTGGTTGGCCCGCTCGGTTAGCACGTGACCACTCCAGACCCGCAAATGCTCCTTGCGGGCCTTGTCGTCCATCAGGGTGGCCCGCAGCACCGGGTCGGCCTCCATCAGTTGGCGGATGCGCCGGATGGTGCCGGGCGAGAGCCGGTTCACCTCGCGGGCATTGGGGTAGGGCCGGTACAAGAGCAGGCTGGGGTCGTTGAGCTCGAGCACCCGGCGGATGCGCGGGGCCGAGTAGCGTGGGTAGAGCATCCACAGACCGACCACCATCTGTTGCAGCTCGGGCGGCAGCCGAAAGGTGCCCAGGTCGCGGCGGGGCCTGCGGGCCAGGTCGGCCTCGGGCTGGCGGGCCTGGGCCAGCCGGTCCAGCAGCCGCTGGATCTGCCGCCGCGAGTAGCCGTGCTGCCGCGCGGCCTGGTCCAGCAGGCGGCTGCGCTCCCCCGGCCCGGCAGCCTGGTAGGCCCGCGCCAGAGGAATCAACCAGGCCACAATCTGCCTGGCCCGCTCGCGGTGATGGGCCGGTATCGCCGCCGGGTTTCTTAATCTTTGGCTCTCATAAATGGCCTCTGGCGGATGTGTATTTGGTGAGAGATTTTGGTGGGTAGTCTGCGGTTTTTCGGTGGACTTAGGGTCTGTCCCAGTGACCCCGGCTTGTCCCAGTGACCCGACACCGTGTGATAGCTCGCACTCAACCTCATACGACGTCCTGGACGGCTTTTGAGTCACTGTGACACTGCCAGCACCCGGGCAGGAGATTAAGAGGTTTGATGAGGGGTTTTCGTGTCCCAGTGACTTTATGAGAACCGGAGTCACTGTGCCAAGTTGTCCCAGTGACTCCCCTGTGATCCGCTTAGGTTCCTGGAGAACTCTAACCAAGTCATTTAAATCCACCATTCGCTTTCGGGTTGCCCCCCCGGTTCGAGTTCGGACTTCGACTAGGCTCGAGCTCAGGGTTTTGCTGGCCAGCAGTCGCTTGATAGTCCGCTCGGACACGCCGAGCCGCTGAGCAGCATCGGAAATAGAGACGAATCTAGTTTCATCGGTCATGTTGAGTTACTCCTCGGAGTGAGTTTCCGCTGGCAAAAAGTAGCTTATGGGCTTGTGTAATGCTCGAGACAGCCTGGCGGCCGTTCTCACAGTCAGCCCTCGTTGCCCCCGTTTGCCCCCCAGTAGCATAGCAACATGGCCCGTTGAAAGGTGCGCCTCACGCGCTAGATCGGCCTGTGTCAGACCGCGTTCCAGCAGCGCCGTGCGGATTCGTTCTGCCAATGTGTCGGTAGGTCGCTTTACTCCCATGTGTGAGTAGTCTACACTTACACGCGGGAGTAAGTCAATATGCCAAAACCAAAGCGTCACGACCTGAAGGGTCCATTCAACGACGAGATTCGGCGTGTGATGGACGAGCGTGGTTGGACAAAATTGGAGCAGTTTGCCGACCACTTTGGCATCGGTCGCACCACGGTATATACCCTGGTACTGGGGAGACACACCGCCCAGGGTGAGTGGATAAAGCCCAGTCTGGATACATTAATCCGACTTGCAAGGGCTTTGCAGCGCCCTGTAGACCATTTGTTAGAGCGTTTGTACCCAGAACTTGACTTGCCAAAACCATCAGCCCAACTTGGCGCAAAAGATGCCGTAATGGTCCCGGTGGTTGGCATTGTCGGCGCCGGGCCGGGCCAGAGTGTGGAGCGGGAGACCAGCGCGGTCTTTGTGCCCAACCGGGTGGCCAGGGGCAAGCGGCTGGCGGCCTACCAGGTGCAGGGCGACTCGATGTGTGCCGGCAAGCGGCCCATCTGCGATGGCGACCTGGTGGTGGTGAACCGCAACGACAAAGGGGCCAGCGAACAGGTGGTGGTGGCCCGGCTGGCCGATGGCAGCTATGTCTGCAAGGCCCTCAAGGACGACCGCTTTGGCCGGCGCTTGATGTCGCTAAACCCCCTGTATACTAACAATGCCCCTCCCATCATCCCCGCCGAGCATGTGGATGAAATCATCGGGCGGGTGGTCTGGGTGCAGGGGGCGGTTGATAGCTGATAGTTGATAGCTAATAGCCTAAAGCTGAAAGCTAAAAGCATTAGGTTTTCAGTCTTCAGCCTTTATTTGACCTGCGACCTGTGACCTGAGACCTGCGACATTCTATTCACAGCCCACTGCGACGTGCTATAGTAGAGCTAACCTAGCCAACTTACCCCCGGGGGAAACCCGGGGGTTTTGGTTTGGCAGTTTTGAGAGAGGAGGTGGGCACGTGCTAAACAAGTTTGGGTCGGTTTTGTCGGTGGTCAAGCTGGTCTATGCCGCTATCAGTCTGATCGTGCTGGTGGTCGAGGACATCATGGACGGCCAGCCGGGGGCGCAGAAGAAGGAGGCTGCCATCGCCCGCATCAAGGAGGTGGTGACGGCCATTCTCGGCTTCTGGCCCTCGTGGATTCCCGATGCGCTGCTGGGCGTGATTATTGACTGGGTGGTGGGTCGGTTCAACACCGATGGCACCTTTCGACCGGGCAGCAGCGCTCAGGTCAGCGCCCCCGCCAGCGCCGGAGGCAGGCAGTCGTAAATCATGGCCACTCTCGCCCGATACCGCACGGCTGGAGAACCGCGCCTACTGGCGACTCAAGACGCGGCAGCCGCTAAGGTTATTCGACGGGCTGCCGCAGGAGGTGCAGTTTGCACACCCTGACCTATTCCGGCAGCACTTCGCCGATGTCCTGGCAGGCCGGTTCGCCGGGCCGCATTCCCCTGCACCCCTGGGGTGAGTTTTTTGGCAACGGCCGCCGGTTTGTCTTCGACGAGGCCAGCCTGGCGGCGGTTCGTCAGCAGCTCGCTACCCAGGGCCGGCCCTGGGTGCTGGACTGGCACCACGCCACCCTGGACGCAGAGCAGGGCAAGCGCGACAAGGCGCCAGCGGCGGGCTTCGTCTACGACCTGGTGGTAGAGGAGGGCTATGTCTACGGCCTGGTCGAGTGGACCCCCGAAGGAGCGCTGGATGTAGTCAAGGGTGCGTTTGGCTTCATATCCCCGGTACTGATGCACACCGAAGATGGGCATATCGTGGGATACCACTCCCACGCGCTAACCAACCGGCCCGGCACGCACTGGCAGCGCCGGATCGGCCTGGAGGAAAAGATGGACTGGTTGAAACAACTATTAGGGCTGGCCCAGGACGCCACCGAAGAGCAGACCAAAGCTGCTCTGGAGGCCCTGACGGCCAGGGCAAAGCTGGGCGACCTGCTGGTGCAGGCGCTACAGCTCACCGACACCAGCCTCACCCCCGAGCTGCGGGGCCGGGTAATCCGGCTGGCCGCCAGCGAGGGCGTGATGGAGGAAGTAAAAACCCTGCGGGCGCAGCTCGAGCAGGATCGGCAGGAGCGCGACCAGAACCGCGTCGCAAGTCTGGTAGAGGCCGCGCTGGAAGATGGGCGCATCCTCGAAACTCAAAAAGCTACCTTTTTGCGCCTGGCGGCACAGGACTTTGAGGGCGCCAAAGCCGCGCTGGAGGCCCTGCCCAAGCGGGTCCCCACCGGCCTGCCTGCGCTCAACAAGCAGCCCGCCCAGGCCCAGGCCACCCGGCTCAGCGACAACGACCTGGCCGTGGCCAGAATTGTGGGCGTCTCGGAAGAGGCCCTCAAGAAGTATGGAGGTGATGAGTAATGCCGCCTGCCATCGCACCCCGCGACACACCCGAGCGTGACGGCCAACTATTTTCTGTGCCCGTGGGCGCCAACCGCCACATCTGGCAGGGCACCCTGGTGGTCTCCGATGCCGGCTGGGCCGCCCCTGGCCGCACCGCGCTAAACCTCAGAGTAATTGGCCGGGCCGAAGAGAACGCCAACAACACCGGCGGGGCCAACGGCGCCATCCGCGTCCTGGTGCGGCGTGGGGTCTTCAAGTTCGACAACGACCCCGCCGACCTCGTTACCCAGGCCGAGCTCTGGGCCGACTGCTTCATCACCGACGACCAGACCGTCAGCCGCACCAACGGCACCAACACCAAAAGCCGCGCCGGCCGGGTGGTGGGCCTGGACGCCGATGGGGTCTGGGTAGACACCAGATAAGGAGGGTAAGCTGTGATTATAAACGCCGAAAATCTGGCCAGTCTGCGCCGCAATTTCCGCGCACTGGCCTACGAGAGCCTGGCCCGGGTAGACCTGCAGTGGCGCAATATCGCCATGCTGGCCCCCAGCAACACCGGCTCCAACACCTACGGCTGGCTGGCCGACGTGCCGGGGATGAAAGAGTGGGTGGATGAGCGGGAGATCAAAAACCTCTCCGAGTCCAGCTACAACATCCGCAACCGCGACTTCGAGCTGACCGTGGCCGTGCACGAGAATGACATCGCCGACGACAACCTGGGAGTCTACACCCCCATGTTCCAGATGCTGGGCGAAGAAGTGGCCTACCACCGCGACCAGCTGGTCTTCGATGTGCTCCGCGACGGTTTTACCCAACTTGGTTACGATGGTGTAACCTTCTTCGCCACCAACCACAAGGTGGGCAAGGCCAACGTCTCCAACCGCAGCGCCCTTCCCCTCACCGCCGCCAACTTCGAGACCGCCCTGGCCCAGATGCAGCAGATGCGCAACGCCGCAGGCCGCCCCATGCGCCTGTTCCTGGGCACCGGCGAGCGGGCCCCGCTGCTGGTGGTGGGCCCCACCCTGCGCTCCACCGCCGAGAGTATCGTGGCCATGCGCACCCTGGCCGCCGGAGGCGACAACCCCAACTACCAGAAAGCCCGGCTGCTGGTGGTGCCGGAGCTGTCCGGTGCCTCGGCCAACCACTGGTTCCTGCTGGAGACCAGCCGCGCGGTCAAGCCCCTGATCCTCCAGGTGCGCACCGAGCCGCGCTTTACCGCGCTGGACCGGCCCACCGACGAGAATGTCTTCACGCGCAAAGAGTACGTCTACGGCTTCGACGACCGAAAGAACGCCGGTTATGCCTTCTGGCAGCTGGCCTACGGCAGCACTGGCGCATAAGGAGCATAGGTGTTTAGCCTAGCCGATGTCCGGGCCAACCTCGCCGAGGATGTGCTGATCTATCTCGTGGACGACGAGAACCTCAAGACCATCTCTCCGGCGGGCGAGGCCCGCATTTTAGAGGACATCCGCAAGGCCCTGGCCGAGGTTAACTCCTATGTGGCCCAGCGCTACGCCCTGCCCCTGCCCGAGACCCCCGATGTCCTGCGGGACAAAGCAATGGACGTGGTGCGCTACAAGCTGTTCTCCAGGCGCGGTATCCGGCCGGGCACCGCCGACGAGACCATCCGCACCAACTACGAGGATGCCGTCAAGTGGCTGCGCGACCTGGCCGTGGGCCGCACCAGCCTGACCTTTTCAACCGGCGGCGCCGGGCCCACCGCCTCCAGCGAGGCCGTGGCCCGGATCACCGCCGACGAACGGGTCTTCTCGCGCAAAAAAATGGAGGGTTTCTGATGACTAAAACCGATCTGGTCGAGGCCGTGGCCGCTCAGACTGGCCTCCGTAAACTGGCTGCACACGCGGCCATCGAAGCTCTGCTTCTCTCCATCCAGGCCGCGCTCGCCGACGGCCAGGCCGTCAGCCTGCCCGGCTTTGGCAGCCTCGAACTGGCCGACCGTAAAGAGCGTCTGGGTGTGCGGCCTGGTACCAGCGAGCCTATCATCATCCCGGCCAAACGGGTGGTGGTCTTCCGTGCGGCCAAGGCCCTGAAAGACGCGGTGAGGTAGATATGGGCGTGCGCATCCAGGGCGATCTGAAGGAGCTGAACCGCAGGGTGCGGTCTCTCGCCCAGGTTCGCCTGGATCGCGTAGCAGCCAATGTTGGCGAGGCCCTGGTCTCCTCCACCATCCAGCGCTTCATGGAGCAAAAAGACCCCACTGGGCAGCCCTGGCAGCCCCTGGCAGCCGCTACGGTAGCGCCCAGGGCGCGGGACTTTACCAAGGGCGGCAGGCTGCGCAAGGGCGTGGAAGAGCGGCTACAGGGCCGCAAAATCCTGATTCAGAGCGCCCGGCTGCGCAACTCCATCACCTCCAAGCGCGATGGCACAGCAGTAGCAGTAGGCACCAACGTGGTCTATGCGGCCATCCACCAGTTCGGCGGCATGGCCGGTCGCGGCCGTCGGGTGCGCATCCCGGCCCGCCCCTACCTGGGCGTCTCCCGGGCCGACCAGGCCGAGATCACCCGCATTCTGCAGGAGGAGTTAGGTGCTTAACCTGGTCCGCCAGCACCTGACCACAGGCCTGGCCCACACCGGCCTGCCGGAGCGTTTTATCCGCCAGGAGCAGCGCAGCCGGGGCGAGGCCTTTCCCACCGACCTCTCGGCCTACCTCTACCCCCTCCAGGGCAGCTTGGAGCGGGCCGGAAAGCGCCTATCCATCACCCCGCCGCCAGGCCGGCGCACCCGGCGCTGGCTCTGGCTGGGTTCCGCCCGCATGCGCTGCGAGCTGTACGCCCGCCATGAAAACGAACTGAACCAGATTCTGCAGGGCTTTCTGACCTGGCTCTTCGACAACACCTTTGTGGACGCGTCGGGGGTCAGGTTCAGTATACCTGCTGAAACCATCGGCTTTACCTACCAGGATGAAGAAGGAGTCCTCATCTCCCAGAACGGGATCTGGCTCGAGATCCCGGTCGAGATCGGCATCTACCGCGACATCAACTGGATCCCCATCTCGGTACACCTCGAGTACGAAATTGAAGGAGGCGCAAGTGGCGAATAACGAAAATAAGTCCGTCGCCGAGCTGCCCACCGTGGAGCAGCTGGCAGACCAGCACGCTATTCCGGCCTGGACCTTAGCAGGCGTCCGGGTGCGCGAAGGCTGGCCGGTCGGTCAGCGGGTCGCGGAGAGCGAGTTCGTCGCAGCAGTAGAGCGTTTTCTCACCGGGCCCACTGATGGGCCTGGCCCAGTAAAGCGCAAGAAGGGGGTTGACGCATGAGCAGGCTACCGGGCGTATATCCCACCATTCAAGACGGCGGCCTGGGCGCCATTGCCCCCGCCGGCGACGGCCAGCGGGTAGTGGTAGGCGTCTCCTCGGCTGGCCCGCTCAACCAGGTGCTGGGCCTGGCCGACCTGGCCCAGGTGCCCGGCCTGCTGGGTACGGGGCCGCTGGCCCGGGCGGTCGCCGACCAGCTGGCTTTTGGCGGCGGCCAGGTCTTCGCAGTGCGGGCCACTGCCGACATCGCTGGTGTGGTTACTCCCGACGCCGGCAACCCGGCTACACCAGCAGTTACCGTCACCGGCGCACCTCTCGACGCCTACGAACTGGTGGTCACCATCACCCGCGCGGGCGCGGTCGGCACCGCCACCTTTATTTACAGCCTGGACGGCGGCGACTCGGTCAGCGTCGAGCTCGCCACCGCCGCAACAGTGGCTCTACCCGGCACCGGCCTCTCGCTCAACTTCGCGGCTGGTACTTATGTCCTGAACAACGTCTACCGCTTTGGCATCACCGCACCCAGGGCCAGCGTCAGCAACGTCCAGACCGCAATCCAGGCCGCCCTGGGCTCCGGCTTCCTCTACGAATACATCCAGCTGGCCCAGCCCTCCGACTCGGCCATGTGGGCCGCGCTGGATGCCCTGGCGATTGAAGCCGAAAATGCCTTCCGCTACATCTACTTCGTCGCCGAAACGGTAGCACCCGGCACAGACCCCAATGCCTGGGTCAACGCACGCCTGACCGAAAAGGCCGCCTTTGCCTCCACACGAGTGCAGCTGGTAGCCGCCTACGGCGAGGTGGTGGACACCCTGAGCGGCCGGCTGAATATCCAGAGTCTGGCCTCGCGCATCGCTGCCCGCAGCAGCCGCAACCCCGTCCATATCAAGACCGCCTGGGTGCAGCAAGGCCCCCTTTCGGGCCTGGTGGTGCCGGCTCCCTTTACCACCGACCAGTATGGCAAATACACCTCCTTCAACAACGCCCACGCCCTGGCCCTGGATCAGGCCGGTTTCACCACCATCTATAAGCTGATCGGTCGCGACGGCTGGTTCGTGGTCGAAGACCGGATGGCGGCAGCCGCCACCAGCGACTACCGCATCGTGCCCAACCGCCGGGTGATGAACAAGGCCACCACCCAGGTGCGCCAGGCCCTGCTCGACTTCGTGCAACAAGGTGTAGACCCCACCGATCTCAACGCCTCGCTAGCTGCCCTGGTAGCCCGCTCCAACACTCCCCTGCGAGTCATGCAGACCGAGGGTGAAATCGCCCGGGGACGGGTCATCATCCCACCCGGACAGAATATTCTGGCCAGCTCCCACCTGATTGTGCGGGTGCGCATCGTCCCGCTGGGCTACCTGCGCGAGATCACCCTGGACATCGGCTTCGAGAACCCCTTTTTGGCGGCCTGAAGGAGGTGACACATGATTAACGGCAGATACTACGACTGGGAGCACATCACCATCAATCTCAAGTCCCGCACCCTGGTAGATGTCAAATCCATCAGCTACGGCGACGAGCGCGGAGCCGAGAAGGTCTGGGGCAAGGGCCTGCGGGCCCGGGGCTACCGCCTGAAGCGCTACAACGGCAAGGATGGCTCCCTGGTGCTGCTGCGCGAGGAGTATGATCAGATGCTCCAGGACGCCGACATCCAGTCCAAAGGCCTCTACGGG
>NZ_CALMCQ010000086.1 GCF_937863175.1 uncultured Meiothermus sp.
GTCGATGATGCCGTTCTCGATCAGCGAGTCCGCCAGGGCCTCGGCCTTGGGCTTGATCAGCACGGGCACGGGGTAGTCGAGGGTGAAGCCTTCGGCCTTGGTCGCCACCAGATGCAGCAGGGCTTTTAGGCGGGTGTGTCCGGCGCTGATGGCGATACGGTCGCCCTCGAGGTAGCCCACCAGATTTTGCAGCAGTCCGCTGCTCTGAATGCTGGCGGCGCGTTCCTCGATGTCGCGCTGTGCATAGTGCTTGCGGCTATTTTCGCCGTGGATGAGCTGGCCCAGTGGGAAGGTTTGGGCGGTGACTGGGGCAAGGGTGGGCGCAATCGCAACGGCTTTAGCCCTAACCGCTGGGGGTTTGGGGGCAAGTTTTGTAACCTTGGCAGTGGCTTTTGTGGCGGGCTTGGTGGCTGTATTGGCCGTCTTGTCGGGCTTCGACATAGTTGAATCCTTCCCGCATTTCCCCGTGCGGGTTCGGGCCAGGGGGTTTGACCTTCGACCTTTGACCTTCGACCTTCGACGTTCCGTCTTCACGGAATCCAAAAATGTGCTACCAAAACGGGCCTCCCCTCCTCTATGCGGTGTACTTCTTGCACACGGTCTGACCATCGCTCTTGCGTTTCATCCACAAAAAAACGCGGGGTATCTGGGGATTGCTCGAGCGGCTCCCTGGCTCTGATTTCGCACTCGAGAAACTCGGCCAATGCCTCGAGTTGTTGTAGGGTGAGCAGTTGCATATTCGGCCTCCTCGAGTTCGTCAGTTCTCGCTGGGCAACATCACGACCCAGACCCCGCCCTCGCCCAAGGCGGCGTAGAGCTTGACGTACTCGAGCGGAAAGTCGGTGTAGGGGATGTGCTGGGTGTAGTAGGGGGGTTGGCTCGGGCTGTGTTTGATCGTCACGACGGCGGACGAATCGGTCTTGACCAACTCCACCACCACGAACTCCGCGTGCTTGTAGTAGGGGTGTGCGCTGGCGATGATGTCCATCAGCCAGTAGGCTTCGGCCTTCTCGGCCAGGTACTTGGCCCCGTCGGTCAGGTAGACGGTGGTTCCGCACCAGTGGCGGGTGTAGGTCAGAGTCCCGGTGAAAAACCCGAGGCCGTGGGCCAGCTCTTTGGGGTCAGTCGGCTTGCTCATGGTCGGCTCCGTCACGCGGCGTGGGGCTGCGCGGTGGGCTGTGCCTCGGGGCGGGCCTCGAGGCGGAAGAGGTATAGACAGCCCTCGAGGCTCTCCACCGAGCCGAACTGCACGAAGGGCTCAAGGTCGCCCATGCGGATGAACACGTAAGCGTCCCGCTGGGAGAAGTCGGCGATGCGTTGGATTTGCTGCTCGAACTGGGGGCGGCTCTGAATGATGGCGGCCTTGCCCAGACGGCTTAAGGCCTCCTCGAGGGGGACTTCGCCCCGCTCGAGCCGGGTGATGGTGGCCTCCCCGAAGTATTGGCGGGTGTGCTCGAGGGCCGCCCCGAAGGTTCCCCTGTCACGGGTCTTGACCCCATGTTTGCCCTGCGGGGTGTAGCTGTAGGTGACGCGAAGGGTCTCGCCCTCCCCCACCCCGTAGCTCCACCACTCCACGCCGCGTTGCCGGTTGGCAGAGCCATTAAGCCGAACCGCCAGCATGTCCAGATGGCCCAGTATCGCGTTGTTGTTTTTCCCTTCCATAAACCTTACCTCTCCTTTGGAAACCCTGCTCGAAATCGGAATTTTTGCCTGTCGCCGTCGCCCTGTTGTCCCCCAACTGTTTTCCCCCGCCTCCTTGGCAGATGCCTCTAGCGCCGGGGTTCCCGAAAGTCAAAGGTCTGCCCGCAGGGACGGCGGCAGCGGGGTCGTGCCGCCGCCTTTGACTGGAGGGGTTCTCGGCGCTAATCTGCCGGGCAGGAGGCGGGGGAAGCGGGCAAGACCTTCCCCTCGGCTTTTGGCCTTGCCGTTCAACCCGACCCCAAGGTTTTGGCCGAGCAAGGTTGGGTTTTGCAAAGCACAACTGGCCTCTTGGTCGTGGG
>NZ_CALMCQ010000087.1 GCF_937863175.1 uncultured Meiothermus sp.
CCAGCGAGGGACTGACCCCCGAACTAAGCGCCAGCGTCCCGGTGCTGGTAGACTTCTGGGCCGAGTGGTGCGGCCCCTGCAAAGTAATTGCCCCGGTGCTCGAGGAAATCTCCCTCGAGTATGCGGGCAGGCTCAAGGTAGTCAAGCTCAACGTGGATCACCACCCCCTGGCCCAGAGCGCCTATCAGGTGCAGGGCATTCCCACCCTGATTCTGTTCAAAAATGGACAGCCGGTCGAGCGCATCGTGGGGGCTGCCCCGAAGCCAACCCTGCTACAGAAATTGCAGCCCCATCTGTAGCCTGCTGGTTTTGACCCTCGAAAGCTGCCGGGGTGTGTCAGGATAGAATTAATTCGCTCATCATATTGCCTTCTCCTGTCCTCCCCCAAAGGGGAGGTTTTTTTGGATGGGAGAGGGGGGTTAGACCTCTGGCAGCCATGGCTACCCGGCTTCGGCGATTTTATGAGCAATACAAGTAACTATACTTGACAATATAACACTCAGGTTTTATACTTCTTACCGTAAAGGAGATCGCTATGATTCGATACAACCCTTTCCGCGAGATTGAACAAATTCAGAACGCGCTGCTGCGCAACTTCGCTGTTCCTGCTGCCGAAAGCGCCAACCTGCCGCTGGTGGATGCCCTCGAGGATGCTGCCGGGCTGCACCTGGCGGTCTATCTGCCGGGGGTCGAGCCTGCTAATGTCGAGGTGACTGCCGAGAACAATACCCTCGCCATCAAGGCTGAGCGGCCCCTGCTCAAGTCCGAGAACGCCAACCAGTGGAGGCTCGAGGGCATTTACGGCAGGTTTGAACGTAGCTTCGTCATTCCCAACACCTTCGACCTTGGCAAGATCGAAGCCAGCTTCCGGCACGGCATCCTCTACCTCGATATCCCCAAGCTCGAGGCCGCCCAGCCCCGCCGGATTGAGGTTCGCGTCAACTCCTGAACCCAGACCTCCCCGCCGGACTCCCCGATCTGCGGGGAGTCCGTCTGGTCTGGAAGGGCCGCATTGGCCCGGTTTTCAACTTCTGAGCCGACCCTGCGGCCTTCAGCCTACCCGGTAAGGTAGGCTGTTGGCATGTTTCCGCTGCACGACATCAACCGTTCGCACCGCCGCCCCTACATGGTCTACCTGCTGGTAGTGCTGAACCTGCTGGGATTTGTCTATACCTTTTTCCTTACCGACCCTGCCGCAGTAATTGGGGCCTATGGCTTTGTTCCGGCCCGCTTTGCGTCCGACCCCTTTGGCGAATGGATCACCATTTTCAGTAGCATGTTTCTGCACGGCAGCATTATGCACATCCTGGGCAACCTGTGGTTTTTGTGGGTCTTTGGCGACAACATCGAAGACCGGTTGGGCCACGGGCGGTTTGTGCTGTTTTACTTCCTGGGCGGAACCGTGGCAGCCGTGGCCCAGGGGCTGGTGGGCGGTTTTGCTGGCGAGGTCCCCATGATTGGCGCGTCGGGCGCCATCTCGGCAGTGCTGGGGGCCTACATTGTGCTCTACCCCCGCGCCCTGATCCTCTCGCTGGTTGGCTGGTTCCCCATCCCGGTGCCGGCCATCCTCTATCTGGGCTACTGGCTGCTAATTCAGTTTGTGGGCAACTTTTTGGGCGAGCCGGGGATTGCGTTCTGGGCGCATATTGGGGGGTTTGTGGCGGGGGTGGTGCTGATTCGGTGGTTTGCCAGGCCATAGTCGGGACGACCGAGAGCCGGGTTCCCTGCACCACCGGCTTGCCGGAGAGGATCTGGGAGTCTGCAACAATCCACTCGAGCCAGTTCAGCAACAAGGTGGGTGCACGCCTCTCCATCGGTGAAGTTGGGTTGCTCAGGCTGCCCCATGTAACTCTTCCAGCGCATCCTCGAGGTCGTCGAGGCGTTGGGTCACCTCGCGCAGGGCAGCCGCAGTGAGCTCTAGCTGCAAAGCCCGTGCTCGCAGGTCATGTGCATCCCCATCCATCTTGTAGCGCCCCAGACTGTCTAGATACGTGCGGCAGTCGGCAGCCAGCTCGTCAAGCAGTCGGGCCTGGGCGTCTTGGAGGGATTCCAGAGTGCTCATTTATCTCCTTTTGTGCAGCCGCTTTTCATATTTTGCGATGGCTTGTTGGTGGAGGGCGATGTGGCGTTTCCATAGCGCAATCAGCTCCATGTTGGGGTTGGGTCGGCTTTCCTCCAAAGCAATTTTTGCTAAGTGCTCGTCTACAACCTGCCGATGTCCCGCTATGTGTTTGCGAATCTTCTGGTTGCGGCCCACCGTACAAAGAGTTTAGCATTTCAAAATTCAAACCCGCCGTACAGGTCTTGCGAAAGCCAATGCGGCCAGCTTTCGAGAGGCTACCAAGTTTAGTGATCTGGGAACAAAGAAATGAGTATGCGCTGGAGATTGCGAGGCAAGCCGCTCCACAGCAAATCCCGCTGTTCCACAGGCCGAATCCATGTCGAAAACCAACTTACCAGTGCATGATGCTTGTGGGGCCTGTTGGTACTAGCCGCTGGAATAGCGGTATGGCTGCCCTGGCTGACGAAACCCTGAAGGCCATCATCGCCCTCATTTAAGAGCGGCTGTCGCCTGTGGCAATTTACCTTTTTGGCTCCCAGGCCCAGCCCAATAGCGATCTGGACATCGCTGTTTTGGGCATCGCCCCCTACGACCCCTGGGCGTTTTTCGTCTGGCGCAGAAGTTGGTCGCACTACAGGAGACAGATTTCCATGAGGTTAATCTGGTGGATCTGGCTACCGCTGCTCCACCGCTCAGGGCTCAAGGGGTGACGCAGGGTCGGCGTGTGTTTTGTGCCGATCGGCCCGCTGTAACTCATTTGAAATTCGTGTGCTGAAGGAGTACGACTATCTGCAAGAAGAGCGGCGGCAAATCGTAGAGGACATCCGCCGTCGGGGGCGGGTCTATGGATGAGGTACTCCTGGGCAAGACCGCTCCTGCCGATTCTCAAAGCCATTCTGGAGCAACGCCTATTAATTTCGCCGAGTTATCTACTGCGCTTTTTACGCCTGGGTAACCTCGAGGGTTGAAATTGGTAGAGCGTCGCTATGGGCGAGGAGGGGATTGCCTTCTGGGCGCATATTGGGGGGTTTGTGGCGGGGTGGTGCTCATTTGGATGTCTTTACCCTCAGCAAGAAGGACTGGTTAGCAAAAAACAAACCATTCGAAGGGAAAGCGTGCGATACACTTACCTTTGATATGCAACCCATAAGCTCGGCGGCGGTGGTTCAAACTCAGAACATAGGCAAGGATGTCCAAATTGCAGAGTTTGCCGTTATACGGCCAGATGTAACGATCGGCAATGATGTGGTAATTCATCCCCACGTAGTAATTGAATCAGGGGTAATTCTTGGAGATGGTGTAGAGGTTTTTCCTGGAGCCTATATTGGAAAAGAGCCCAAGGGAGCCGGAGCTCTTGCCCGTAAACCTGAGTTTGAAAAGCGCGTGGTCATAGGGGCTAACAGCTCCATTGGTCCGAACGCGGTTATCTTCTATGATGTCGAGATTGGCGAAAACACACTTTTAGGTGATGGGGCTTCTATACGAGAGAAATGCCGCATTGGCTCGAGGTGCATTATAAGCCGTTATGTAACAATCAACTACAACGCCACAGTAGGTGACCGTACCAAGATTATGGATCTGACTCATGTAACCGGAAATTGCCGCATCGGCAACGATGTCTTCATTAGTCTGACTGTTGGCATGGTTAATGACAACGCTATCGGGAAAATGGACTATGACGAGACTAGAGTGCAGGGGCCAGTTATTGAAGATGGGGCAGCGATTGGCGCTGGGGCCACCCTACTCCCGGGAGTTGTAATTGGGAGGAATGCGATTGTTGGAGCTGGTGCGGTGGTCACCAAGAATGTTGAGGCGAACACTTTGGTAATGGGAACACCGGCCCGTTTTGTAAGGAAGTTGGGAGAAGAGTATGGGTCTTGATCAAGTGCGGATACTGACGCTCCCCAAGGTTAGTGACCCTCGAGGGAACTTAACTTTTGTTGAAGAAAATCGCCATGTTCCCTTTGAAATCAAGCGAGTTTATTACCTCTACGATGTGCCGGGTGGTGAGGGGCGGGGAGGTCATGCGCACCATGAGCTAGAACAACTAATCATCGCGGCTTCTGGCAGTTTTGACATTATCCTCGACGATGGATATGTACGACATCGCTTCCACTTGAACCGTTCTTACTTTGGTTTGTATGTACCTCGAATGATTTGGCGGGCGATGGATAACTTTTCTTCTGCTTCGGTGTGTCTGGTACTTGCCTCCAATTTTTACGATGAAGTAGATTACATCCGCGACTATACCGAATTTTCACGTAAGATTCGTAATGGATAGAGTTCTTTTCCTCGACCTGAGGGCGGCTTACCTCGAGCTTAAGCCCGAGCTAGACGCAGCCGTCGTTCGCTCGATGGAAAGCGGCTGGTACATAGGTGGTTCTGATGTTGAGGAGTTTGAGAAAGCGTTTGCTCGATACTGCGAAGCCAAGTTTTGTGTGGGTGTCGGAAACGGACTTGATGCGCTGCATCTTGCACTGAGAGCATTGCATGTTGGCTCGGGCGATGAGGTTATCGTGCCCAGCAACACCTACATTGCCACCTGGTTAGCGGTCTCGTATACGGGAGCAAAACCGGTTCCCGTCGAGCCGGATGTCAGCACGTATAACCTGGATCCTGCACTGGTAGAGGCTGCCATTACACCCCGTACAAAAGCAATTATTCCGGTTCATCTGTACGGCCAGCCCGCCGATCTGGATCCCATTCTTGAAATAGCTCGAAAGCATAACCTGAAGGTACTCGAGGACGCAGCACAAGCTCATGGGTCGAAATACAAAGGACGGCGGATTGGCGCACATAGCCATGCCGTGGCCTGGAGCTTTTATCCTGGCAAAAACCTAGGCGCTATGGGCGACGCAGGGGCTGTTACCACCAACAACCCCGAGATTGCCGAAAAGGTGCGGATGCTACGCAACTACGGCTCTAAGGTTAAGTACGTCAACGAGATGGCAGGCTACAACAGTCGGCTTGACCCTCTGCAAGCAGCCGCACTCGGGGTCAAGCTCAATCATCTCGACGAGTGGAATTTGCGACGTCAAACAATCGCTCGCTTCTACCTGAAGGAGCTTTCGGATACCCCTTTGGTGCTCCCGGTTGTTTCTGATTGTACCGAGACAGTCTGGCATCTGTTTGTAGTCCGAACCCCGGCGCGGGATATGGTGCAGAAACACCTCGAGGCCCAGGGTATTGGAACCCTTATCCATTACCCCATTCCACCCCACCGGCAGCAAGCTTACGCCGAAATTGGTTTGCGGGAGGGCAGCCTCCCGATCTCCGAGGCTATCCACCGCGAAGTGCTCTCGCTGCCGATTGGCCCTCACCTGAGCCTCGAGCAGGCGCAGCGGGTGGTCGGGGCCATCCGCTCGTATCCATGGACTCCATCCTCAAGGCCACGCTAATCCTGGGCAGCGGGTCGGTTGCCAGCCTGCTGGCGGGTCTGGTTGCTAACAAAGCCTATGCGGTTTGGGTGGGGCCAGATGGAGTAGGGCTGCTGGGGCTGTTCCAGGGCTTGCTAGGGCTTGCAGGGCTGTTTGCCGGGATGGGGTTATCCTCTGGCTTGGTGCGGCTGGGTGCAACTCCAGCAAGTCAAAACGAAGCTGTTGCAGTAGCTGCTCTACGGATAGCCGCCTGGCAGATTTACGGGATATTTTCCTTGGCCGTGGCCCTACTGCTGTTACTTTTCGGCCAGCCTATCGCCCGGATGCTGCTGGCAGATAGCCCGGCCTGGACGGTTGTGTTGGTGATTGTAGCCATGTTGCTTGGTCTGGCGGCAGGGGTACAGATCGGCCTTTTGAATGCCCATCATCGAGTTCCAATGCTTGCCAAGGTCACTGCCTTTTCCAGTATTTTTGGGGCAGTCTGGGGTATTGGGCTGGTCTGGGTCTGGCGTGAGGCTGCGCTGCCCTGGGTGCTGTTGGGGGTTCCACTGGCACAGCTTGCCATAGCAAGCTTTTTTGCTCGAAGCCTTAATCTATCTGCTAGTCAGCCTGACCCGGCGAAGGTGAGAGAGGCTCGAGCTCAGCTAATGCGTTTTGGCCTGCCTTACACTATAAGTCAATTGCTGGGCAGTGCAGTACAACTCGGGATGCCTTTTTTTGTCCTGCACACTCTGGGTCAGGAGAGCGTGGGTTTTTACAGGGCCACAGTCCTGTTTTCTACAGCATATATCGGTTTTTTGCTAACCGCTCTGGGTCAAGATTTTTACCCTCGGTTATCGGCGCTAAGAGGCCAGCCCGTGGCCTTTCGGCAGGCCATAGATCATCAGCAAAGGTTTGTATTACTGCTGGGTGGCCCACTAGTTGTGCTTTCACTGGCCCTCGCTCCACTGGTCATTGCGGTTTTGTTTTCACCAGAGTTCAAGCCTGCCGTAGCCATTCTAAACTGGCAGCTTGTAGGAGATCTGCTGCGCTTTGTGAGCTGGACACTGGGCTTTGCAGTTCTGGCTGGTTTGCCCAGTCGAACCTATCTGCTAACC
>NZ_CALMCQ010000088.1 GCF_937863175.1 uncultured Meiothermus sp.
CCATCGCATTGACAGATTTAGATGTATCAATGTATTTTGGAGGCATGACCCCCAGTGTGCTGCAATCTGACCCCAGCATCGTGGAGGAAAATGCCCTCGAGGCTGCCGCCCGGGTCTTTAAGGCCCTCTCCGACCCGGCCCGGCTCAGGATTCTGGCCCACCTGGCCCACAGCCCGGATGGTGCGTGCTGCGGCCCGGAACCTGGGGTGTGCGCCTGCGACCTGGAGGCCGTGACCGGGCTTTCCCAGCCCACCGTATCGCACCACATGAAGCATCTGACCTCGGCCCATCTGGTCAGGGGCGAAAAACGCGGCAAATGGATGTACTACCAGACCGACCCCAGGGGTTTCGCGCAGATTAGAGCTTTTTTGCCCGCCATCGGCGGGTAGGTTTACGTCCTGCAGGGAGGAGTGTATGCAAACACAGCAACTGCTAAAGACCCTGGCCCCACACCCGGGCAAGCTGCTGGTCTTCGAGTATGCCCATGGCCAGCAAGTCGCGCCCGGCTACCACGTCACCGAGATAATGAACGTCACCTATGAAAGCATGGACTGCGGTGAGCAGGCCAACTTCTGGCGCGAGACCGTGGTGCAGCTTATGGGGCCCGGCCCCCAGGACCGGCCGGAGTTCATGACGGTACAGAAGTTCCTCAGCATCTACCACCGGGTGGTGGCCTCGGTGCCGGTACGGCCAGACGCGGAAATCCGCTTCGAGTACGGCAGTGCGGAGCTTCCCGCCCTGCGCTACCGGGTGGGCCAGACTGCTCTCGAAGGCGACCATCTGGTGGTGCGCCTGACCCCCCCGGGCGTGACCTGCAAGGCCCATGACCGGGCCGTCGCAGCAGGCTGTTGTGCTCCGCTCGAGCCGGAGATGGCAGCCCCCGCGACTGCTCGTTGCTGTTAACTTGTGCCCAAGTCAAGGTGCATTATAAGGAAAGCATGATTACCTACCGCACCGCTACTTCTGGCGATCTACCCGGAGTGAGGGCGCTGTTGGATGCCGCCCATCTGCCGGTAGTGGGCCTCGAGGTGCACATTCAGAACTTCATGCTGGCCCTCGACGGCGAAAAGGTGGTAGGGTGTGCAGGCCTGGAAGTGCATCAGGACCGCGGTTTACTGCGTTCTGTTGCGGTAGAGCAGGGCTATCGTAACCACGGAATTGGGCTCAGGCTGACCGAGGGAGTGATCGAACTGGCCCAAAACAAAAACCTGACCTCACTTTCACTCCTTACCGAGACCGCCCCCGACTACTTTCCCCGCTTTGGCTTTGTGCAAGTCCAGCGCTCGGAACTGCCCGCCGCCCTGAATGATTCGGACGAGTTCAAAGGCGCCTGCCCCGACACCGCCACCGCTATGACCCTCAAACTATGAGCCAGGACTGCCCGATCAAAAACAATTTTCGATTTCCGATGCCCTAGCCAGCCCATGGCCCGCCCCCCTCGCTCTTCAGCTTCCTATCATGGCTGGCGCATCGCCTGGGCGCTGGCCCTCACCCAGACCATTGGCTACGGGGTGCTCTATTATGCTTTTGGAGTCTTTGTAAAGCCGATGGAGGCCGAGCTTGGCTGGAGCCGGGCCGAGACCTCGGCGGCTTTCTCGCTGGCCCTGCTGGTCTCGGGCCTGGCGGCCATTCCGGTGGGGCGCTGGTTTGA
>NZ_CALMCQ010000089.1 GCF_937863175.1 uncultured Meiothermus sp.
TTTTTACTCAAACATGGCATGGTAGACCAGGTGGTAGACCGTCGTCAGCTCAAGGAGACCGTGGTCAGGGTTCTCAAGCTTTTGCACCCCAGGACGGTGAATCATGCTGGATAGGGGTCAGGGGTTAGGGGTTAGGGGTCAGACGGCTGCGCTCGACCCCGGGCGCCCGGCGGCGGATACTCCCGAAGGGAGCGCCTATGCCGCTTGAGTTTGAGAAACCTATCGAGGAACTCGAGGCCAAAATCGCCGAGCTCGAGGGGTTTGCCTCGAGCAGCGGGGTAGACCTCTCGGGGGAGTTGCAGGTTCTGCGGGGGCGACTGACCCAGCTCAAATCGGAAACCTTCAACAACCTGTCCCGCTGGGAACGGGTGCAACTGGCCCGTGCCCCTGGGCGCCCCACCACCCTCGACGTAATTGGCGGCATCATGAACGATTTTGTCGAGTTGTCGGGGGATCGCACCTATGGCGAGGATGCGGCTGTAGTGGGTGGGCTGGCCTACCTGGAAGGCACCTCGGTGGTGGTGGTGGGCCACCAGAAAGGCCGCGATACCAAGGAAAACATCAAGCGTAACTTTGCCATGCCCCACCCCGAGGGCTATCGCAAGGCCATGCGACTGATGGATCTGGCCGACCGCTTTGGCCGCCCTTTTATCGCCTTTATTGATACCCCTGGAGCCTACCCCGGCATCTCTGCCGAAGAGCGCGGCCAGGCCTGGGTAATTGCCCAGAGCATCCAGCGCATGGCCCGCCTTAGGGTTCCGGCCATCGCAATAATCCTGGGAGAGGGTGGATCTGGGGGTGCTCTGGCTATTGGTGTGGGCAACCGAGTGCTTATTCTGGAAAACGCCTGGTACTCGGTGATTTCGCCCGAATCCTGCGCCGCCATCCTGTGGCGCGATGCCAGAGAAGCCGCCAGGGCTGCCGAAGCCCTCAAGCTCTCGGCCCCCGACCTCCTGGATCTGGGAATTGTGGATCGGATCATCCCCGAGCCCGGCGGCGGAGCCCACCGCAATCCAGCCGCCGCCCTGGTCAATATCCGGCAGGCCCTGTTGGCCTCGTTGGCCGAACTCTCGCACCTGGGCCCCGAAGAGCTGTTCGAAGATCGCTACCGCCGGTTCAGGGGGCTGGGGCGCTACCAAACCTGAACCCTCCTTCACATGTCCGCTCAGGAGGTCATGTCAGCGGGTGTGAAAAAAGGGTTCAGGCTGGGATCTCTACCGGTTGGGTCTGCGTTAAAACAGTGGCAGCACCTGGGCGCCAATCAGGAACGACGCCGAGATACAGACCCTGCGGGAAGCCTGGCGCGGTCATGCCGCCCCTATCTTTCATTTTCGCAACGGAGACCCTCAGGCAACCAGGCGACCACAAAACCCCAGCCGCTCTACTGGGGTTTGTGGGTATGAGCCGTAGTGCTAGACTCGAGCCGCCGAACGAGTGTCCCGGGCCATGGCGTGACCGATAGCTTTTTCGTGCCCATCTACTTCGAAGGCATGTAGCTTGCTGGTGTCCAGCAGAAGATCTATAGAGTCGCTGGGCAAGACCATGGCGTGGCCGTCTACCTTGGCGGTCATCATGTGCCCGCCCACCTCGGCATGCACTTCGGTGTCGGCACCCAGGGGTTCCACCACCTCTACCCTGCCCTTAACGATGTTGTCGCCTTCGGGAATGGTTGTCCAGCCCTTGAGACCGATGTGTTCGGGACGGATGCCCATCCAGACTTCCTTACCATTATAGGGCGCCAGGCTAGGGGTCAGGGTTCCGTTGGCCATGACCTTGAAACCTTCGCCCACAAAATAGGCGTTGCCGCCTTCGGTCTGCACCCGTGAGCGAAGGAAGTTCATGGAGGGTGAACCTATAAAACCAGCCACAAACTTGGTTTCGGGGAAGTCGTAGAGGTTGAGCGGACTGTCCACCTGCAAGACCTCACCGTCCTTCATCACCACGATGCGCTGGCCCAGCGTCATGGCCTCGACCTGGTCGTGGGTCACGTAGACGGTAGTGACCCCCAGGCGGCGCTGGAGCTTGGAAATTTCGGCCCGCATCTCCACCCGAAGCTTGGCGTCGAGGTTGGAAAGGGGCTCGTCAAACAAAAAGACCTTGGGCTCACGCACGATAGCCCGGCCCATCGCCACCCGCTGGCGCTGACCGCCCGACAACTCGCGGGGCTTGCGATGCAAAAGGTGGTCAATCTTGATGATGCGGGCAGCATCCTTCACCCGGCGATCAATTTCGGCCTTGGGCACCCTGCGTAGACGCAGTCCAAAAGCCATGTTCTCGAAGACATTCATGTGAGGGTAAAGGGCATAGTTCTGGAAGACCATGGCGATGTCGCGGTCTTTGGGCGGCACATCGTTGACCAGGCGGTCGCCAATGTAGAGCTTGCCCTCGGTGATGTCTTCCAGACCGGCGATCATGCGCAAGGTGGTGGTCTTGCCGCAGCCCGAAGGGCCTACAAAAACCACAAACTCGCCGTCTTCGGTCTCGAGGTTGAAATCCTTGACCGCCGTCACCTTGCTGCCGAACTTCTTGTAGACTTGCTCCAACCGAATTACTGCCATTATGGCCTCCTGCTTTGGTGCTGTGCTGCCGCACAACACCAGCCTGTACCCGGTTCCCACGCTGTGAGACTTCGCCCTGGCGAGCCCATCGGGGATTGGTTCTGGTACGTTTTCAGTCTACCCAGTTTCCACCCAGGACTTCAATACCTGGAGCAATTCTCTCAGGATGCAAGGAGTTGGTCGCGTGCTCCAGGCTGGCCGAGCGAGCAACAGCCAGTGCAGGCGGTTGTATCGCAGTCTGGGCCCTCTGATCTGCGAACTTCGACTTTTGACCCTCCGGTGGGCTGGGAGAAGTTCAAAAGCCTGCTCGACCGGGTAGCCACCGGCCACTACTCCTGGGCTTAATCTTTCTTTAGCCGCTGAACCACCAGCTCGGAAATCTCCAGCACTCTGGGGGCCTGGCCTTCGGCCTCCTGGGTGGTTTCCAGGTTCATCATCTGCATGCAGAAGGGGCAGCCCACCGCGATGGTATCGGCGCTGGTGCCCTTCAACTCGCGGTAACGGTTGGTGGAGACCCGCTCCTGGCCGGGCTCCTCCTCCTTCCAGAACTGCGCCCCGCCCGCCCCGCAGCAGAAGCTGTTCTTGCCGTGGCGAGGGGGCTCGTGGAGCTTGAGGCCGGTGGCCTGGATGACGTCCCTGGGCTCCTTGATCAGGTCGTTGTGTCGTCCCAGATAGCACGGGTCGTGATAGGTCACTTCGCCTGCCATCGGGATCAGCTCGAGCTTCTTCGCATCAATCAACTCGGCAATATACTCGGTGTGGTGCTTAACCTGGTAGGCGCCTCCAAAGTCCTGGTATTCGTTGGCCAGGGTGTGGAAGCAGTGGGGACAGGTGGTGACGATGGTCTTGGGCCTGGCTGCCATGGCGGCATTGAGCGTCGCGACATTCTCGGTCGCCAACTGCATGAACAAGAACTCGTTGCCGGCCCGCCGGGCGGCGTCGCCGGTGCACTTTTCCTGTTTGCCCAGCACCGCCCAGCTCGTCCCCGACTCCTGGAGGATTTCCGCAAAGGCCCGTGCGGTCTTCTGGGCGCGGGGGTCGTAGGCGGGCGCACAGCCCACCCAGTAGAGCACCTCGGCCTCGGGGTTTTGCGTCACGGTCTGCACCTCGAAGCCCAGACCCTCCGTCCAGCCCATGCGCTTATCGGCCCCCAGGTTCCAGGGGTTGCCGTTGCGCTCCATGCCCTTAAAGGCGTTGTTCAGTTGTGCAGGAAACTCTCCCTGCATCATCACCCGCTCGCGCCGCACGTCCACAATGTGCAGCATCTGCTCGTTGCCCACCGGACAAACCTCTACGCAGGCATTGCAGGTGGTACAGGCCCAGATACTCTCATCGTTCATGGCAAAGTCCATCAGCGGGCGGGGGCTCTCTTTGCC
>NZ_CALMCQ010000090.1 GCF_937863175.1 uncultured Meiothermus sp.
GTTTTCTAGGTGAAAAGTAAATCGAAAATCTACCTTAAACGAACCGTGCAGCATTGGACTACTCTCGAGAAATCTTGTCTGAGACAGCAATAAAAAAAGCACCCAATAGCCCTTACGGGATCGGTCTCATCCATACCCCCTGGGGTTCTGCTACACTTTATAGCCGTGACCGTGGAGGCTCGGACTGCCCCCAAACGCGAAGTGATTCTCGAGGCAACCATCCGAGTCTTAAGAGACCGGGGGTTGTCGGGCCTAAAAGTCGAGGAAGTTGCCAGGGAAGCCGAAGTCGGCAAAGGCACGGTTTATCTTTATTTCCAGGATAAACAAGACCTGCTGAAGGCGCTGGTGGAGCACCATACCTTCTCCTACTACCAAAAAGTAGAAGATGTGGTGAACCAGAGCGGCTGCTTCCGTGATCGGCTGGCCGAGGTGGTGCGGCTTCGCATTGCCTGGGTAGAGGAGTGGCGTGGTTTGTGGGCGGCGGTCGCACGGGAGGCCCATCCGGTAGATACCACTGGCTGGCTCAGGGGTATGCACGAGCACTACCAGCATCTACTGGAAAGGCTGGTGCAGGATGGCAAGCTCAGGGGTGAGGTTCGCGCCGAACTGGATACCAGCCTGACCGCTGCCAGCATTGCTGCCCTGGCCTGCAGTCCGCAGCTCGAGTTTCCACGGGAAGCCTACCTCGAGCACCTGCTTGGGGTGTTGTTGAAAGGAGTGGCGTTGTGAGCGAATACCGTCCAGGAGATAAGGTTGTGTTGCCGCCATATGGCGTAGGGGTAGTGGCGGGAATCGCCCAGCGTTCGGTTGCGGGTTCAGACAAATCTTATTATCAGGTGGACTTTCCCGGAACACGTTCCAAAGCTTATGTGCCCGTAGAAGCCCCCCAAACCACCCGTCTGCGTCGGGCCTTGTCACCGGATCAGGTGAACGAGATTCTGGGCCTGCTGCGCGAGGGCCGCCTGCCCTTGCCCCGCCAATGGGCTGCCCGCCACCGCAAGACCACCGAAATTCTGGCCGATGGCGACCCCTTCCGCATCGCGACCCTGGCGGGTCAGTTGCGGGCCTGGGAACTCGAGAAAGGCCTGCCCGACCTCGACCGCCAGGCCCTGCGCCGGGCCATGCATCTGCTGGCCGAGGAGATCTCCCAGGTCATGGAAATGAACCTCGAGGAAGCCCGCAAGCTATTTGAAGAGACCGTGGGCGAAAGCCTTAACTGACCGGTAGTAAGCCTATAAAAGAGTCCCCTGGGGGGACTTTTTTGTTGACCAGGGTGGAATAGGGCCAGAAGTTTAAGGGTAGCCGTGGCCTGGGATGGAGCCCTTCGTCAGGTGAACGGGGGGTGTTCAAGCTCGAGGCTGCGAGATCGGCAAAAGGCCTCATGCGCAGCGTCTCTGCTTACAAGGGGGCCTTTTTCTGAAAGCTAGGCTTGCGCTTCTCCTTGAGCGAGGCCAGACCTTCGCGGGCATCGGGGCCCAGGAAGCCCATGAACTCCAGCGCCAGCGAAGTGTCAAAGTTAGGCCCCATCATGCGAAGCCAGTTGTTGAGGGCGTATTTGCTAAAGCGAATGGCGGTGGGGGAGCCCTGGGTCAGTTTTTGCGCGATTTTGAGTGCTTCGGCGTAGACCTCGTGATCCTCTACACACCTCGAGACCAGCCCGATGCGCTCAGCTTCCTCCCCCGAAAGCGGCTCGTTCAAGAGGAGGTAATATTTGGCTTTACTCAGACCGCACAGCAGGGGCCAGACCATCACCGAGTGGTCGCCTGCCGCCACCCCCAGCCGCACATGCCCGTCCACGATACGGGCGGTTCTGCCGGCCACACTGATATCGGCCAGTAGAGCCACTGCCAGCCCGGCCCCCACGGCGGGGCCCTCGATGGCTGCCACGATGGGCTTAGAACAGTTCACCACCCCGTAGACCAGGTCACGGGCTTCCTTCCAGACCCGCACCAGGGCCTCGTAATCCCGGATCATCTCCTCAATCATCGCGAAGTCGCCACCGCTGCTGAAGGCTCCGCCCTCACCCCGCACCAGCACCGCCCCAATGGACTCATCGGCATCTATCTCCCGCCAGACATAGGCCAGCTCGCGGTGCATCTGGCTGTCGGTAGCATTGAGCCGACCGGGGTTGGAGAGGATGACTTCCAGCACGCCTTCGCTGGGCTGGGCAAACTTCAAACGGTGGTAGTGCTGCTGCCAGTTCATGCCAAAAGTTTACGCAATAAACGAGGTAGAGGGATGGGGGCTCCCCTCGAGCTGGGCCAATTTGAGTTTTCCTGGGGGTCTG
>NZ_CALMCQ010000091.1 GCF_937863175.1 uncultured Meiothermus sp.
GTTTTCCAGGCGAGTTCATTTGAAGACCGCGCTGGCTTTGGGCTGCTCCCGCCCTCATGCCGGTTTCAGGGTACGAATCTGCCCAACCAGCGCCTCGAGGTAGTCGAAAAACAGCGGGCCATAGTGGGCCAGCTCGTCGCCTCCGTTCACAACCAGGGGGTAGACCCAGTTCCGCTCGGACAAAAGGCGCTGGGCTTTCTCGAGCTGCCGGGAGCGGTGGGGCCTGGGCTCATAGAGCACCAGGTGAGGCTCCAGGCGCACCACCTCGGCCAGGTCGGGCTGGAAGTAGCTCTGTGGATGCGTATCAAAAATGTTGATCAGGCCCACCTGCCGCAGGGCCTCCCCCACATAACTACCCCGCCCGACCGTGATGGGGCCGCCCGGGCCGAACTCAAAATACACCCGCGGGGGCGGCAGGGTTTTGTACAGGGTGCTGTAGCGCCTCGAGAGCCCGGCGCAAAGCGAAGTGGCCCGTTCGGCTACCCCCAGCAGGGCTCCCAGAGTCGTGATGTTCTCCAGAATGCCATAGGGACTCTGCGGCAAGGGGAGTGGAAAAATGGGGATTCCCCGCCGGCGCAACTCGTTCAGCAAATCGCGTTGTACACCCGTGCTGATCAGCACCAGGTCAGGCCTCAGCGATGCCAGCAAGGTCCAGCGTACGCGGGTATAGCTCGAGACCACCGGCAAGCCCAGGGTGGCCGCAGGACGGTAGCAAAAAGCACTCCGCCCCACTACCCGTTCCCCCAATCCCAGGGCAAACAGGGTCTCGGTCGCGTTGGGGGCCAGCGAGACAATGCGCTGTGCCGAGTCGGGCAGTTCGATAGGGCCCAGCCAGTCATGCACCAGCCTCACGGCGCCACCTCGCGATACCAGGCATCTACCCGTTCCCAAAGGGTCTGTAGGTCGGCGTCGTTCCAGATCACCCAGGTGGCCCGGCGAGTCTTCGCCTCCTGCGACATCTGACTGGCGTCGCGGGCGGCGAACTCGGCCTCGCTCAACCCACTGCGGTTTACCACCCGCTGTTTGCGCAGTTCAGTAGGGGCCACCACCACCAGTACCCCGGCAAAATCCGCTTCGCGCCCGGTTTCAAATAGGAGAGGAATGTCGTGCACCACCACTGGCTTGCCCTCTGCCTGGGCTTTTTCGGTCTCCTCGCGCATCCGGTGACGCACAAAGGGGTGGATGATGCCCTCGAGCCGGTTGCGGGCGTGCGGGTCGCCAAATACCAGTCGTCCTAGTGCGGAGCGATTGATCTCTCCCCCCTGGCATACCTCGGGGAATGCCTGGCAAATTTCAGGTTTTAGCACCACGGCTCCTTCCCGGGCGTATGCATCTGCATCGAGTACCGGTACACCCAACTCTCGCAGTCGCTGGCCCACCGTGCTCTTGCCACTGCCAATGCTCCCCGTCAGGCCGATTAGCCGCATCCGGTATAGCATACCCGTATATCAAATCTGCGCGTGAGCAACGCCAAACGCGCCCCGCGCTTGCCGCGCCCGGAGGGTTTCTTGCATCGCTCCTGGGGCGGGCTGTGAGCAGGTCTGGTGTTGCGTAACGCGGGCGGGTGATTTCTTCACTGCCGGGGCCAGTAACCCATGGCAGACTGGGGCATGCGGTGGTTTCTGACAACCGTACTGACTCTCCTGGCGGCCTGTACCCCCAGCCTCAGGGTCGAGTACACTCCCATTGACTTTCAGACTGCACTGGCCGCCGTCAACCAAGCCCGTGCTATAGCCCGCACCTGCACCAACCAGGGAGCCTCAACCCCCTACAACGCTGCCCCTATCCTGCACTGGAACGGTCTGCTGGGCGAGGTGGCCCGCCAGCGGGCCGAGTACATCCAGCAAACCGGACAGCTCAGCCATCAGGAAGGCTCGAGCACCTCTTTTGCGGTCGCTGCCCGCAGCCAGCAAAACGGTTACAGCTATCTGGAAATTCGTGAGAACCTGGCCCAGGGCGCCAACTCTGCTGAAGACGCGGTATCGGCCTGGCTATCCAGCTCCACGGGACACTGTGACGCTATCATGGCCCCTCACCTGACCGAAATGGGTCTGGTTAAGCGGGGAGTCTACTGGGTACTGGTGATCGCCAAACCCAGGTAGTCAAAACCCAACCCATTGCATGCGGCCAATTGTCTTCAACCGCACCAACCGAAATTTCAATCGGGGGAGTATTTAGCGCCTGCGACGTCGTTTTTTCTTACCCGGCTGGGGTTTTTCGGTTCTGGCCGGTGGGGTTATTTCGGGGTTTTCCTGACCCCAGGAGCCGAAGTATATTTTCTGCACTTTTACCTTGACCGGCTTGCTAAAGCCCCGTCGCTCATCGGGCGGGCCTGCCACTCGCCTCGAGGTCGCCCTGGTGTGCGGAGGTGGGCTTTTAGGTGCGGCAGACGCCGCCTTGCGCTGCTTTTTAGGCTGCCGGGTCTGGGTGTGCGGTTCTGGCGATTCGTGGCGTTTTTCGGGGTCTCCACCCGAAGCACGACGCCCGCGCTGCTCTGGCTGTGCTGTCTGCTGCCGCTGGCTCTCTGGCCTTGGCTGATAAAACTGCTCGGTGGGCACAAAGTCAATCTGGCGCGCCGGGGGACTGGCCCCCTGGATTTCGATTTCCAGTTCATCGCCAATGCCGATCCGACGTTTGCTGCGCAAGCCCTCCAGGGCTAGCAGGTCTTCGTGGTAGCGGTAGTGGTCGTCCTCCAGAGCCCCCAACCGAATCATGCCCTCGACCCCATTGGACAGGCTTACAAACACCCCAAAGCCAGTCACACCCGATACCGTGCCGAGGTGGGTTTCACCCTTGTGCCGCTCGGCCCACAGGCACTGGTAATACTTGGTTAGCTCGCGCTCGGCGTTTTCGGCTGCACGCTCCCGCTCCGAAGTGTGCTCGGCCATTTTGGGGAAGCGTCTAGCCCAGTCATCCTTTTTCGCCGAATTGGCTTTACGGTGAATCAGGGCCCGCAAAACCCGGTGCACCACCAGATCGGGGTAGCGCCGGATGGGGCTGGTGAAGTGCAGATAGTGTTCGGCTGCCAGCCCAAAATGTCCCAGGTTTTCGGCAGCATAGCGGGCCAGCCGCAGGGAACGCAACAACAGCGTGGATACCGCAGGTGCTTCGGGTCTGCCCTCGGCTTTCTTGAGGATGGCCTGCAAGGCTTTGGGGGAGAGCTCCCCTCCCGGCAGGCTATAACCCAGCTTGTTCAGCGCGTTAATCAGTTTGCCAAAAGCTTCTTCGCTGGGGTCTTCGTGTACGCGGAACAGCGCTGGAATCTGGCGCTCAGATAGATGCTTGGCAACGGTACGGTTGGCCAGCAACATCAACTCTTCAATCAGATTGCGGGCCAGAGGTTCTCTCTGCGGAATCAGGTGCAGGTTGCCCTCTGAGTCTACCTCGACTTTGGCCTCGGTAAAGTTGAAATCTAGAGCACCTCGTTCCATACGGCGTTCTTTGAGGATCCCGGCCGCCTTTAGCAAGAGTTGCAGATCGCTCCTGAGTTCCTGGCTCCATCCCGCGGTAACCGGGCTTTGGGCTGCTGCCTTCCTGGTTCCAGCCCTGGAAGCTTTTTGCGACCCCCTGGTTTTGGACTCTGGGCCTTTAGCGGCATGGTCTTGAAGCTCGAGCTCCCTGGCAAAGGCCTCCACCTCCTCGTAGGTCAGACGGGCTATGCTGCGAATTACCCCCTCTTCAAAGCGATAATCCTTGACCTTGCCCGAGGGTGTCAGTTCGACCAGAACCGAGAGCACCAGGCGATCCTCGTGGGGCTTGAGCGAGCAAATGCCGTTGGAGAGCTGCTCGGGCAGCATGGGCAGCACCCTTCCGGGCAGGTAGACGCTGGTAGCCCTGGCATAAGCCTCGAGGTCGAGCGGGCCGAACTCCTGGACGTAATGCGAGACATCGGCAATGTGGACGCCCACCCGGTAATGGCCATCCGGGAGGGTTTCGATATGGATTGCATCGTCGAAATCCCTGGCGTCGGCTCCGTCAATGGTGAAAACCCTCAGACTGCGAAAATCACGGCGACGTTCAAAGGCTCGCGCATCCAGGCGGGCGACCCGTTCCGCTTCGTCGAGGGCCTCGGGGGAGAAAGCCGGCATCAACTCGTACCTGGCGATGACCGCCTCGGTTTCTACCTCGGGGCTGTCGCCCTGCCCCAGATAGGTGGCCAGTTCGCCATAAGGTTGGGCGGTACCCCGTCGGGGTGTATCGAAAAAAACTCGGGCAGAAAGGCGTGCACCGCTTTCCAGGCCTTCTAAACCCTCTGGTTTGAGTTTGAGATGGGGTAGCCGGGCATCGTCGGGCTTAAGCCAGGCAAAACCCTGTTTGAAATAGAGGCGTCCCACCAGCTGGTGGGTTGAGCGTTCCAGCACCCTAGCCACCACCCCCCAGGGCCGGCCATCGCGGCCCGGCGGACGGGGCTCGGCCCGCACCAGGTCACCACTCCAGGCCCCGCCCAGGTGCCCTTTG
>NZ_CALMCQ010000092.1 GCF_937863175.1 uncultured Meiothermus sp.
CACCCCATTTTTTGCCCGGCCGACCTCATACCGGTCCGGGGGGCATTTTGTTGCAAACCGGACCCCCCCAAAAATCCTGCATGCGCTTTTCTAGTAACCGGGCGGTGTGGTACACTTTGAAGGCTTGTGTTTTGAACCCCACGCGAATGCAGGGGTGTGACCAGATCAAAATCCTGGGCTGGCCAGTGTCCAGCAAAGGGAAAGTTTCGGAGGAAGGCAATGGAATACCGTATCAAAGCCCTTAACCGTGGGAATGAAAACCCCACTGCACTGCGTGACGCAGGTAAACTGCCCGGCGTGGTTTATAACCGAAAGGAAAACTACAAGGTCGTGGTGGATCTGAAGGAATTCAACAAGGTCTTCATGGCAGCGGGTATTCACCACGTGATTACCCTCGAGCTCGAGGACGGTAAGACCGTAGATACCCTGGTACGCCAGATCAACCTCGACAAGCGCCGTCGCCGCCCCGACCACGTGGACTTTTTTGCACTCTCCGACGAGCCCGTCCTGATGTGGATTCCCGTTAAGATTGTGGGCACAGCCCAGGGTGTGCGCGAAGGGGGGGTACTCCAGTTGGTCAACAACGACGTCCAGGTCAAGGTTTCACCCAAAAACATCCCCCCCTATATTGAAGTGGGAGTCAGCGAACTGCGTATTGGTGATAGTATCCACGCCGAAAAACTCCTCCTTCCAGAAGGGGTCAAGCTGTCCATGAACGCCCGCGATACCATCGTCGCCATCGTACCCCCCGAAGATGCCGAGAAGCTGGCTGCCCAGGCCGCTGCGGCACCTGTCGAAGTGGAAGTGATCAAGAAGGGCAAGATCGAAGAGGAGAAGTAGGGGTTTAACCGAACGCCTGAGGCCGAAGGCTGTGTTTTTTCCGGCTTTCGGCCTTCGACCTTTTGCTTAGAGCTATGTTTCTGATTGTCGGACAAGGGAATCCGGGTGTGCAATACGCCCGCACCAAGCACAATGTGGGTTTTTGGGTGCTGGATCGGCTTGGTTCGGATTTTCGGCGCCAGGGCAGCGCATTTATAGCCGAAATACGGTTTTTGACCGCTACCGGTGAATGGATTTCGGGCCTGCTGGTCAAGCCCTCCACCTTCTACAACGCCACGGGAGTAGCCGTGGCTCCTCTGGCTCGCTACTACAAAATTTCACCTGAACGTATCCTGGTAGTCCACGACGAACTGGATTTACCGCCCGGCCGACTGCGATTCAAGGCAGGTGGGAGCAATGCGGGGAATTATGGTCTGGAATCCATTGCTACACACCTGGGAACCAGGGAATTCCATCGCCTTCGCATCGGGATAGGCAAACCCCCCACCGCAGAGGATGGGGCGGGTTGGGTACTGACGGGTTTTCACCCCGATCTCGCACCGGTAATGGACAGGGTGGTTCAGGCTGCTGCCGAAGCAGTGCAAACCTGGACTCTCGAGGGCATAAACGTCTGTCAGAAGAAGTACAACGGCCTCAACTTAGCTGAACCGCCCAGGTCAAACGAGCCTGAACAAGCCAGTTGACGCTACCACGCAAGTTGCCGCAGAAGGCGCTCCCATTTACCAAACCCAGTGGCGATCCGGAGGCGGCTGTCAAAGCAATCCGGAATGCAATCAATCTGAAAACCGCCCAGAAGACTACGAACCGCAAAACCCAGGTAATCGGAAGTCCCGGGCCAATGCTTTCAAAGTAATCGTGCTTTATTGCCAGAAACCGTAGAGGGCGAAGCAATCCAAGTGCACCCACGGTAGAAGTTTCGGTGGGTTTTTTTACGAGATTTGCGTCGGAGCGACGCCGGTGCCAGGCCTCTGTAGGTAGAGCAAATTCCCAACGCGGAGATATTTAGAAACCCACGACTGGCTGGGATTTCCTGCTGCGTTTCACCCAAACACTCCACCCAGCAGGGGGTTTTTGCTCCCCAGGAGACCCAAAGGCTCTCTTTTTGAATCCTGGAGCACACCCCTCCCGGATGGTCGGCGAAAAAAGCGTCTCTCTTCGGTCGGGTGCCGAATCTGGTATGACCTACCTGGTTTAGCCGAAACGTCCGGTGATGTAAGCCTCAGTGTGTGCATCTTTGGGGTTGGTAAAAAGCTGGTTGGTTGGACCAAACTCAATCAGGTCGCCCAGCAGGAAGTACCCGGTAAAATCCGAGACCCGTCCGGCTTGCTGCATATTGTGAGTGACAATGGCGATGGTTACATGCTTTTTTAGCTCGGTCAGGAGGTCTTCAATGCTCTGTGTGGAGATGGGGTCGAGTGCCGAGGTTGGTTCGTCCATTAGCAATACCTCGGGCTGTACGGTCAAAGCCCGGGCAATGCACAGTCGCTGCTGTTGTCCACCCGAAAGGCTCATGCCCGGCGCCCTCAAGCGATCCTTGACCTCATCCCACAGTACCGCCTGTGTCAGTGAACGCTCGACCGCTTCGTCCAGCACATCCCTCCGGCGCACCCCCATCAGCTTGAGCCCCGCAGCCACATTGTCGTAGATGGTGAGGGTTGGGAAAGGGTTGGGCTTCTGAAAAACCATCCCAATCTTCCGCCTGATCTCCACCGCATCTACTCCAGGAGCATAGATATTCTGTCCATCGAGCAGCGCCTCACCTTCGATACGGGCAATGGGAGTGAGGTCATGCATGCGGTTGAGCGCCCGCAAAAAAGTGGTTTTCCCACAACCCGAGGGGCCAATTAAGGCCGTAACGGTGTTGGCATAAATGGGCATACTGACATTGCGCACCCCCATTTTTTTGCCGTAATAAACCGAGAGTCCCCTGGTCTCCATGCGGGGCCGCAGACCTTCGGCCAGGGTCAGTTTAGTCTCACTCTGACCGGTGGGCAGGGAAACGCTATAGGGCTTCTGTTCATTCATTGGGGTCTCCTTCATCATGATTGGGCACCTGCGCAGGCTATCTAGTTATACTTTCGCGTGGCCCAGCGAGCCAGCAGGCTGGCAATCAAAACCATGATGGTTAATATCAGCGCGGCACCCCAGGCCTGCTCCTGGCGCAGTACCGAGGGTTCGTTTGCATATTTGAATATGGTCAGAGCCAGGCTCTCAGTCTGCTGACCCAGGTTGAAGTTGAGAAACTGGCTTCCCCCGGCGGTGAAGTAAAGCGGTGCGGCCTCGCCGGCAGCACGGGCAAAGCCAAGCATCAATCCAGTAACCACCCCGGCAGTAGCAGCCGGTATCACCAGCGAGATGATCACCCTCCAGCGGGGCAGCCCCAGGGCCAGACCAGCCTCACGCACACTCCAGGGAACCAGTTGAAGAACCCCTTCTGTAGCCCGCAATACTATCGGGGTCAGGATGATGGCCAGAGCCAGAGCACCTGCATAACCGGAGAACATTCCGGTAGGTAGCACGATAATGGCGTAAATTACCAGACCTTTTAGCAGGGCCGGAAGACCGTTGAGCAGGTCGGAGATGGTGCGCAGGTAGGGGTTGATGGGGTGATCCGGGTACTCAGAGAGTAGCACACCCCCAGCAAAGCCCAGCAGCCCCCCAATCAGCAGGGCGAGCAGGTTCATCAGCAGGGTGCCCACGATGGCGTGCCATACGCCCCCACCCCCCTCGGTGACTGGCCGGAATTCCTGTGTTAAGAAAGCCCAATTGATGGTAGCCAGTCCGTTGACAAGAACCGCTCCGAGAACAGCAATTAGCGGAGAGACTACAACAATGGAGCCCAGCACCAGCAGAACCAGCATTACGCTGTTCCAAACTCGCCTGATCCGCAGGTTGCCACCTTTAGGGATTACCGAGGCGATACTCGAGGGCGGTGTCATAGTCTACCCTCCACACTCATACGCTTGACGATCCAGGCCGCCAGCAGGTTCATTAGACCGCTCATGATAAACAAGACAAAACCCAGCGCAAGCAAGGCGCTAAGCTTTAGATCCATGGCCTCGCCAAACTCGTTGATGATGGAGGCCGGAATGGTGGTGGCGCTGCCAAAGAGGGTGAACGGCAGGTTGTTGTTGTTACCGATCACCATGACCACTGCCATGGTCTCACCTAAAGCCCGGGTAAAGCCAAGGATGATCCCTGCCAGAATGCCCCCTTTGGCGTAGGGCAGGACTGCATTCTTTATCACTTCCCACTTGGTTGCTCCCAGTGCATAGGCCGCCTCGCGCTGGGCGCCGGGAACCAGCGCAATGGAGTCTTTGGCCAGGCTTGCGGCATAAGGAATTACCATCACCGCGAGCACAATAACTGCCGTAGTCATGCCGAAGCCAATGGGGGGGCCGAGAATAGCCAGCAGCCAGTCTTGTTGATTTTCCAGCGCCCAGGTCACGATACTCTGCTGCTGGCTACGCAGTATTGGGGCCAGTACCAGCAGGCCCCACAGTCCGTAGATTACGCTAGGCAGGGCTGCTAGCAGCTCCAGCGCATACTGAAGGATGCTACCTAGCCAGCGTGGAGCGTACTCGACAGCATAAATAGCCACCGCAATGGCCGGAAAAAAAGCCAGAACGATTGCCGCCAGGCTGGTAATCAGGGTTCCGATGATAAAAGGCCAGGCTCCGTATATGTCCGCGACCGGATCCCAGGTAACACCCCCCAGGAACCCCAGCAGGCCAAACTGGGCAAAAGCCTGGCTACCACCTGCTGCGAGCTGCCAGCCCATCAAGATGACAATTCCGATGACAATTAGCCCAAAAAGCAGCAGAGCTGCAAGGAAGATCCGGTCACCAAAGGCCCGGTACAGAGGAGACTGTCTAGCACCAATCGGGGGGGGTTGTGAGGCCATAAAGTTTTTTCCGCTAAAAGGGTGAGGCTGTTTAGCCTCACCCTTTGTAAGTTTAGACTAGCGAATCGGTTGACCGTTGAAGGTCATGGTGTCAACAATGGCCAGAGCGCGACGGGCTATGTCCGGAGAGAGCCGTACATAGTTGGCCCGCTCATTCTGGGCCTGTCCGTCGGTCAGGATCCAGCGCAGGAATCTTTGAACAGCTCGAGCCTCTGCGATGCTCCGGGCAGTAACGCTCTGCTCCTGGTGAACCAGCAGCCAGGTCATGCCCACAATGGGATAGCCTCGAGGGGCGGTGGTATTGATCACGTGGCCGGGCAGCCTCATATCCGCTGGTATGGTCACCCCTGCAATGGCCTCGGTGGCCGCCTCGAGGGTTGGCCGAATCCAGTTACCAGCCTGGTTGCGCAGGGTGGCGATGGGCAGGTTGTTTTCCAGTGCAAACTTCACCTCTACATAGCCGATTGCGCCAGGAGTCTGGGCCACCATGGCCGCAACACCGGCATTACCTCTCCCACCCAGGGTAGTGAAAGCTGGCCAGTTGACCGAAGTTGCCGCACCCACGCGGGTTCTCCACTCGCTGGAGATCGCCGAGAGATAGCTGGTGTAGATTAGTGTGGTGCCGGAAGCATCGGAACGGTGAACCGCCGAGATCATCTGGTTGGGCAGACGCACGTTGGGGTTGAGGGCCTGGATACGGGGGTCGTTCCAACGAACCACCCGGCCTAGCTTGATGGCAGCCAGGGTATCGGGATCAAGGCGAATCTCCGTCTCGCGGGGAACCTGCGGCAGATTGTAAATTACCACCACCGAGCCCATTGCAGTCGGAATATGCAGGGGGGTAGAGCCGGTAGCCCGGCGAATATCGGCGATCGCGGTATCGCTGAGGGGAGCATCGGTAGCGCCGAAGGCTACTACCCGGTCAGTAAACTGGCGAATGCCCGCACCCGAGCCTACCGCCGCGTAAGTGACACGAATATCCGGATTGGCCCGCATAAAGTTGGGCATATAGTACTCGGTATACAGCGGCGCAGGGAATGTGGCCCCAGCACCGGCCAAGGTCACCTGAGCAAAAGCCGTACCCGCAAGACCAACCGTCGCGGCAACAGCAAGTAGCGTTCTTTTCATCTGCATATCTCCTTTGCTTCGTGAGCGGCTACACTCCAGTGCCGCTTTACGAAATAGCTTGTCAGCCCCATGTCAGGAGATTGTCAGGAAGACCGCAAAAAACTGATGATGAACGAAAGATTTGGCTTGTGGACTTTCATCCTATTTGCCTTCCTGGGTATGCTAATACCGATGCAGTGGAGTGGGGCGATTCTGGCCGGGGGAGGATCCAGGCGATTTGGGCAAGACAAGGCGCTGTATGTATATAAAGGCAAGCCTTTGATTGTCTGGGTTATGGACTCGCTGGCCGAGGCTTCGGAGTGTTTTGTGGTTTCCAACCGGGTCTACTCTGGGTTAGGACCGGTTTATCACGACCTAAAGCGGGGAGGCGACACCCTGTCGGGATTGCATTCAGGTCTGACCCACGCCAAGCAGGACTGGGTAGCGGTAGCAGCCTGCGACCAACCCTTTCTCAGCAGGGACTTTTGGCGCTATATGCTCCGTCAGATCACTCCAGATGCCCAGGCCGTGGTAGCTGCTTCGGGGAATTTCTTCGAGCCACTGGGGGGGCTTTACCACAAGTCCCTCGAGCCCGAAGTTTTGCGGCGCCTCGAGGCCCGCCAGCTCAAAATGCAAGCACTTTTGCATAGCATCCCCCATGTGGCCCTGGATAAGACCGAATTGGAGTCCCGTTTTGGGTCCTATCTGTTTCTCAACGCCAACCATCCGGGCGATCTGCCCTTATGATCCTCAAAGGTCGCATCTATACCTACTGGTTTGCCACACAGCACCAAGGCGGTATGGTTCGCGTCTTTGGCGTAGGGAGTTAGCCGGGCCACGGTGCACGGTAGACCACACTCGACAGCAAGCTGCTTAAGCCGAACTCGCTCGCCAAGACCCCATTCCCCGCAAGCCAGCCGCATTGTGCTTCTCATCCAAACCTGTACAATGAAGCGCTATGGCTGGGATGTTCTCCTTTCGCGGCGAAGATGTGGGCATTGACCTGGGTACCGCCTCGGTACTGATTTATGTGCGTGGCAAAGGCATTGTGCTGCGCGAACCTTCGGTTATTGCCATGGTCAGTGATACCAAAGAAGTTAAGGCCGTCGGGGCTGAAGCCTACCGTATGCTGGGGCGCACCCCCGGCAACATCGTGGCGGCTCGCCCACTGAAGGATGGCGTCATTGCCGACTATACCCTGACCGAGCGGATGCTGACCCTTTTTATAAAGAAAGTCTTGCCCCCGTTGCGCTTTTTCCGGCCTCAGGTGATGGTCGGGGTACCCTCGGGCGTGACCGAGGTGGAGCGCCGAGCGGTGGTGCAAGCGATTGTGGAAGCCGGTGCCAAACGGGCGTATCTGATTGATGAACCCCTGGCTGCTGCTATTGGGGCCGGTATCAAGATTGCCGAACCGACCGGCAGCATGGTAGTGGATATTGGCGGTGGTTCCAGCGATATAGCGGTCATATCGCTGGGTGGTATTGTGCGCTCGACCAGTCTGCGCATAGCCGGTAACGAGTTTGATGAATCCATTATTCGCTACATCCGCAACAGGTACAACCTATTGATTGGAGAGCGCACCGCGGAGGATCTCAAAATCAAAATTGGCGCTGCCAAACGTAGCCCGGGGGAGCAGGATGCGGTGGCCGAGGTACGGGGGCGCGACTTGCTTTCGGGGCTGCCCAAGAGCATTGAAGTGACCACCGATGATGTGGTGGAAGCCCTTAAGGAACCCCTGGAGAAAATTGTTCAGGGTGTAAAGAGCGTGCTCGAGACCACCCCTCCAGAACTGGTGGCCGACATCATAGACCGGGGCATCCTGCTCACCGGCGGAGGCGCTTTGTTGCGAAACCTGGACTTACTGCTGCAAGAGGCTACTGGGGTACCGGTGGTGGTGGCTGAAAATGCGGTGGAGGCAGTAGCCCTGGGCACTGGCAGGGCGCTGGACATGTTGCATGTGCTGCGGGATGCGCTGGTCACCTCGGACAACGTGCTCAAGCGGTAGCGGGTGGTCCTGTCTCGCAAGACTGGCGAGGATTAAACGCCAGGGGCCGGAGAGCGAAGCAGTCAGCTATAAGTTTTGTGACCCGCGTAGTGTACAGGCCTCGAAACAACCCCGAACCAGGCACTTTGACGATAAAATCCCATGCTGCTTTCTGAAATTGCTCGACAGATTGGAGGTCGTCTCGAGGGTGCCGATCTTGAGATCGCCCGCCTGGCCGCACCTGACCAGGCCCAACCGGGCGAGCTGGTGGTGGTGCGAGAGGCGCGGTTTCTCGAAGTTGCTCTGGCAAGCGGTGCTGCCCTGCTGCTGGATGAGACCAGCCCCTGTCCGGAAACGGTCAGTCGAATTCGCGTCCCTGCGGTGCAAAAAGCCTGGCCATCCATTCTGGCTCTCTTCAATCCGCTGGAGGTCTGGGCCAGAGTCGGAGTTCACCCTACCGCCACCATCGAAGCCGGGGCCAGGATAGACCCAACTGCTTCGATTGGGGCCTACGTGCTGGTGCGGCGGGGAGCCAGCATCGCGACGGATGCGGTCATCGCGCCTTTTTGCTACATCGGTGAGGGGGTGGAGATTGGCCCACGAACGGTGCTGGAGCCCAGGGTTACGCTCTACCGCAACAGCCAGCTTGGGGCCGACTGCCAGATCGGTGCGGGCACGGTACTGGGTTCCGTCGGGTTCGGGTTTCAGGATAACCAGCGCCTCCCCCACACCGGCAGGGTGGTGCTGGAGGATGGGGTGGAGCTGGGGGCGGGCTGCGTGGTGCAGCGGAGTGTGGTGGGGGAGACCCGAATTGGTACAAACAGCAAAATTGGCGACCTCACCAGCATCGGCCACAACGTACAGATTGGGAAGGGCGTGGTTATGGTGGGCAGTAGTGCGATTGGTGGAAGTTCGGTGGTGGAGGATGATGTGCTGATGGGGGGATGGGTGGTGCTCTCTGACCATGTGCGGGTGGGCAAGGGCGCTAGACTGACGGGTGGCAGTGTGGTTTCCAAGCAGGTTCCTCCCGGCGAGACCTGGGCTAGTGGAATTCCTGCCCAGCCCATCCGCAAGCACTGGCGACGCCTGGCCGTACTGGACTGGCTGGTGGGTGTCGAGCGCACCTTACGGCGGCTCTTGAAGCAGCCTGGTGCATAAAACAGGTCTTAGGACCTTTTTTTGTAACTACTCAGGAGCCAGGAGCCAGCATTCAGGAGTCAGAATGAAAAGGAACCCAGCCAGGCATTTTCAAGATTTGATCGTTTGGCAAAAGGCTCATCAATTTGTTTTATCATCGTATCGTCTTAGCGGTAGTTTTCCATCAAGAGAGACGTATGGCCTTACTTCCCAGTTGAGGAGAGCGGCCATTTCTATTCCGGCTAACATTGCGGAAGGTTTTAAGAAAAAGACAAAGCCCGATAAAGCCAGGTACATGAATATCGCACAAGCATCTCTTGAAGAATGTCGATACTATCTGATTCTGGCGAACGATCTCGGTTATGGTGATACTTTACAGTTAATGCCCCTTCTCGAAGAAGTCAGCAAGTTACTGGAAGCCTATGCTTCTTCGATTCTGGATTTTGGCTCCTGACTTCTGACTCCTGAGTAGTTACCCGTTTTTTACCTCAACCCCATGACGATTAGCGGCATTGGTCTCCATACTGGTAAACAGAGTACGGTGCGGTTTCATCCTGCCGAAGGCCCCGTGCGTTTTCGGATGGGCCGGCTCGAGTTTCGCCCCCTGGCCTCGGCTGTTGTAGACACCCTGCGCTGCACGGTGATGGGTTATCACGACCTCAGGCTGATGACGGTCGAACATCTGCTGTCAGCGCTCTTCATCCGGGGAATCTGGGAGGGTCTGGTCATTGAAGTGACCGGCCCGGAGATACCAATTCTGGATGGCAGTGCCAGGGAGTGGTTGGCGGTTTTGCAGGACTTTCCCGCACCCGCCCCCCAGCCCCAACTTTTGCAGGGAACCACCCGAATTGAGGAGGGCCGCAGCAGCGTACTGGCCCAGCCTGCCGAGGTTTTCTCGCTCACCGCAACGATTCTTTTCCCGCACCCCAAAATTGGCTACCAGCAGGTGCAATGCCCCCCCACCAGCCTGGTGGAGCTTGCCTCGGCCCGTACCTTTGGTTTCTTGAAGGAGGCGGAAGCCATGCGGGCCCAGGGGCTTATCAAAGGGGCTTCTCTGGAAAATGCCCTGGTGTTTAGCGAACACGATTTTGCCAGTACCCCCCGGATGCTGCACGAGCCGGTGTGGCATAAGGCCCTGGATTTTTTGGGGGATCTGTACCTGGCGGGTAGGCCCTACCAGGGCCGTTTTGTGGTACATCGCGGCTCCCACCGGCTGCATGTGGAGTTGGCAAAGCTGTTGCAAAGCTGAAACCGAGCGATCGTTTGTGGCTTTTCTGAGTGGTTCCTAAAGGTCGCCCTGGCGAAAAGTGGTTGTAAATGGGTGCCCGGTGTATCATCCTGCTTGGGACGCAGGGTTTTGTGCATCACGTTACGAGGATTCTATGGAGCTAAATGTGGGCGTTGTGGGCGTAGGGGTTATGGGCACGTACCACGCTCAAGTGTATGCGGGACTACCAGGGGTTCATTTGGTGGGGGTGGCCGATCCCGACCCCTTTCGTCAGGCTGCCATCGAGCAGGATCTGGAGGTTCCCGCCTGTATCAACCCCAAAGAACTGCTGGGCAGAGTACAGGCGGTCTCGATTGCTTCCCCTACCTCCTACCATTTCGAGCAAGCCCGCATGTTTTTAGAGGCAGGGGTTCATGTGTTGTTGGAAAAACCCATGACCCGTACCATGCAAGAAGCGCGGGAACTGGTGCGGCTGGCAGAAAAGCGTGGGGTAATACTTCAGGTGGGGCACATCGTGCGTTTCTACCGAGCCGTGGGCGACCTGATGAATATGGTTAACACCCCCTGGGTGCTGGAAGCCCGCCGTATGGGCAACAACCGCCGCATACGCGATATTGGGGTGGTGCTTGACCTGATGATTCATGACCTGGATCTGGTGTTGTTGTTGCTGAGGGAAAAACCGTTGCGTTACAGCGTGGTGGGCCGGCAGGTGGAGGGGCTGGATGAGTATGCCCAGGCCGTGGTGGACTTTCCTTCGGGGGCCAGGGCGCTCTTCACCGCGAGTCGAATCTCGCCCCAGGCCGAACGCTCCTTGACCATTACCCAGCCCGGAGAGGTCTTACGGCTGGATTTCAATAGCGAGTTCACCGAGCTTTCGTTACACCGCTCACCGCCGGTACAGCCTGATCCCGACCGGGTTGAGCCCAATGGGCGCACCCAGGTGCAGACCGAGCGAATCGCAATCCACAACGATAACCCCTTGCGGCGACAGATCAAGCATTTTGTGGATCGTATTTTGAAGGGTGAGCCCTCGCTGGTGACGCTCGAGGACGATTTGCAGGCCCTCGAGCTGGCTCTGGAACTCTCCCATGCCTTGCAGGCAGTAATGGCGAGGTGAGGGCGGTACCCGGACACCCTAATCGGATGGTTTTTGGCGCACCCCCCTATCCACTCATCCCCAACCCCTTAGTATAAAACCGTGGACATTTACGAAATCCTCAAGTTTCTGCCGCACCGCTACCCTTTCTTGCTGATTGACCGGGTGCTGGAAGCCGACGAAAAGCGTTTTCGTGCCCTGAAGAATGTGTCGTTTAACGAACCTCACTTTCAGGGCCACTTCCCCAGCCATCCCATCATGCCGGGGGTTTTGCTGATAGAGGCTATGGCCCAGGGCTCGGTGGCGGTGGTAACCCGGCAGCCCGAATTCAAGCCGGGGGGGCTGGTGTTTTTGGTAGGGGTCGAAGAGGCCCGTTTCAAGAAGCCGGTCATTCCGGGCGATACCCTGATCCTGGAAGGGGAACTCCTGGGCTATCGGCGGGGTTTGGGCAAGGTAAAGGTCGAGGCCCGGGTGGAGGGTGAACTGCGGGCCGAGGCCACCCTGACCTTTGTGTTGCGCTCAGATACAGGAGACGCTGCCTCGTGAGCCGGGTTGCTATACATCCTACTGCGGTGGTTTCGCCCAAGGCCCAGATAGCCCCAGATGTGAAGATTGGGCCTTATGCAGTGGTTGAAGGCCCCTGCGAGATTAACCCTGGAGTGGAAATTGGGGCCCATGTGGTGATACACCCTTTTGTGCGGCTGGCGGCAGGGGTCAGGGTAGGGCCGCACTCGGTACTGGGGGGCGAGCCGCAAGACCTGAGCTTTCGAGGGCAGGAAACCTGGCTCGAGGTCGGAACCAGCACAGTTTTGCGTGAGGGTGTGATTTTACACCGCTCTACCCAGGAAGAGCGCCCAACCCGCATCGGCTCGGAGTGTTACCTGATGGGCTATTCGCATGTGGCCCACGATGCCCAGGTGGGCAACGGGGTGATTCTGACCCAGAGTGTGGCGGTGGCAGGGCATGTCGAAATTGGCGATTATGTGGTGGTGGGTGGGCTGGCCGGTATACACCAGTTTGTTCGGGTTGGCACCCGGGCCATGATCGGCGCCCTTTCCAAACCCACGCGAGATGTACTGCCTTTCTCGCTGGTGGAGGGTAGTCCTGCTTTGCATTATCGCCTCAACACGGTAGGGTTGCGCCGAGCGGGCATTACTGGGGAAGACTACAAGGCGCTCGAGCAAGCGTTCCGTGCAGTGCGCGAGGGCAAGCCCCTGGAAAACCTGCCCGATACCGAAGAAGTGCGTACCCTGAAAGCTTTTTTGGAAGCCCCTTCCAAGCGCAACCTGTCGGCCTTTGTGCAAAGAGAGCCCGGCTTCGAAGGGTAAATGTGATCCGGTTTTCGAGCTTTATTCAGCCTGATCGAAAGCCAAAAGCGGTTTGCTGCCGAGAGCCAGGCTCCTTGTACCAACATCTGACCTCACCGGTCCTCGACCTTCGACAACCTGTGACCCAGGTGCAGAAACGAATTTAAACGAACATGCTGGACGAGATCTTGCTTCTGACCAACGGGCCTGGCGAACTTTCGACCTGGGTTCCGCCGGTATTGTCGCGGCTGCGGCAGAAAATGCCCCAGACCCGCATCGAGCTATTTCTGATTCGGGATCAATTTGCGGCTGGAACCGAGCAGACCAAAGCCAGGGAACTCGAGCTCGATGCGATTTCCAGCCGGGCTGGACTGGCTCAGAGGCTATTGCAGGGCCGGGCCAGAGGCCGAGGCTTGGTGCTGATGCTGGGAGGCGCACCCCGTGATGCGGTCATGCTGGCAAAATCCGCAGGCTATCCGGCCTTTTCCTACACCTTTGATCCCAAAGCCAACCACCCTGGGCTCAGGGCTTTACTGGTGGACTCAGAGCGTACCAGAGCGGGAGCGCTGGCCCGAGGGGCCGACCCGACCCGAACCCTGGTGGTGGGGAATCTGGTGGCGGATGCGCTGAACGATGCGGCGCTGGCTCCCACACCGGGCGCGGATGTCCTGCTCTTTGCGGGTAGTCGGCCCTTTGTTGCACGGCATCTGCTGGGTTTTTTGCTGGCGGCAGCGGAACATATGGCCGTCAAACGGCCTGACCTGAAGTTTGCCTGGGTCAGGAGCCGATTATTGTCGGACACCCTGGTAGAAGAAGCCATCAAGGCGGCAAGAGTTAGAGACCTTGGCGGAGTGGGGGCGTGCTGGGATGGGCAGAGTCTTCGCACCAGGCATGGACTCGAGGTGAGGATGCTGGATGAATCACAACGCTATGCGGCCATGCGCCAGGCAGGACTGGCGATTACGATTCCGGGAACCAACACCCTCGAGCTGGCGCTGGCGGGTCTGCCCTCGCTGGTGCTGCTGCCTCTGCACAAGCCGGAGCTGCTGCCACTGGAGGGTATCTGGCACTGGTTGTTCCTGCTGCCGGGCGCCCGGATCCTCAAGCAGAACTTCATAATGCGCTTAGAGTCGCGCATTCCCCATCTGGCCCTGCCCAACCAGTGGCTGGGAGAACGGGTTTTCCCCGAGCTGCGCGGGGTCTTCAGTCCGGCAGAGGTGGCCATTGCGGGCCTGGAGCTGCTCATCCCTGAACGGACAAAAGAAGTCAGGGCCAAGCTCGAGCGCCTGGAAGCCCAGCCGGGGGCCGATAAGCTGGTGGAGTATGTGCTGGCGAACTGCTGATGCCCGATTTTCAAGCAGGCACCACCCGCTCACCCCCCCGACCCAGGTTCCCTGCGTCCTGACCCCTTTCCCATGAACCTCCTCCGGCTATTGCGCCCTTTCCTGCCACAGATTCTGCCGGCGGCGGGGAGGTCGG
>NZ_CALMCQ010000093.1 GCF_937863175.1 uncultured Meiothermus sp.
ACGAGGAAGGCTTGATGATTGGGATCAAGGCTTTCATCCAGGCGGGCTATGCCGAAGGCTTCGCTGGGGCCATCATCTGCGAGCCAGAAGAAAATCAGGTGTGCTTGTGGCAAAAGGGAGCCATGCGGGTCTGGGTGCGCTTTCAGGGGAAAATGGCTCACGGGGCCATGCCCTATGCGGGGGCCAACCCGATTCCATCCGCCGCCCGGTTTGTAGTTGAACTCGGTAAACTACAAGCAGCGTTGCAGGTAGAAAGTTTTCACGAATACCTGGGCAAACCCTGGGCCACCCCCACTGTTTTCCAGGCTGGGGCAGGGGAGGGGCAGTTCAATGTGATTCCCGATCAGGTGAAGATTGGCGTTGATATTCGCACCAACTCCGGCCAGGATCACCGGGCCATCGAGGCGCGGCTCAGGCAAGCCCTGCAAGCAAGCCTCGAGACCGGGGTAAGCGCGGCCCTGGAGGTCTTCGAAGACCGCCCCGCTACCGAGACTCCACGTGACACAGCGCTGGTGCAGGCGGTGGAGCAGGGTTTGCAGATGTTGGGTTTACCCCTCAAGTACGGGGGTGTGCCGGGTGCAACCGACGGTACTTTTTTGTGGGCCTGGGCCAGCCTGCCCATCGTGACCCTGGGGCCAGGGGGCAAAACCCTCCCGCACCAGGCCAACGAATATATCGAGATTGAGGAACTGGTGGCCGCAGCCCGACTCTATGCGGCTGTGAGCGTACTGATGTTACACGACGGGAACGGCGGGTAAAACCCACCTCCTTTTCTTGTGAATCAGTACCCTTTTCCCGCTCAAACTTTCGTGTTATTGTTTCTATACGAGCGAAGCTGAAAAAAGCGTATCGGCAAGGCTTTTTTCGCGTGGGAAGGGTGGAGGAGACCCGACCTGGCCTGGTGAGGCTCGAGATACCGCAGCTCACCCGCACGACGCGACCACAAACCGCGAAATCAAAATCTCTCCAGAGGAGGAGTCATGATGAAACGTTGGTTGTTCATCGGAGTTTTAGCTATGGTTGGACTGGGCCTGGCCCAGCAGCGCGGTGGAACCATCACCATTGCAATCCAGACCGAACCGGCTGCCTGGGATCCCACCCAGGTTGCGGGTGCTGATATCTCTCGTGTGGTTTACGATAACGTGCTGCAAGGGCTGGTTAAGCGCAACCCCAGGGGCGAGATCGTACCCTCGCTGGCCACGCGTTGGGTGGTTTCCAACTCGGGCCTTACCTATACCTTCACCTTGCGCCAGGGGGTGAAGTTCCATGATGGCTCCGACTTCACGGCCCAGGATGTGCTGGCCAAGTTTGCTCGGGCCCGCAACCCCGATACCCGGGCTTCGGGCCACCTGCGCCCCGATCTATACCGGGATATCACCAGTGTCACCAGCCCCAACCCCACCACGGTGGTGTTTAGCCTGCGTCAGCCTAACAACGACTTCCTCTTCATTCTCACGCGCCCAGAGTCACTGATTGGCCCCCGCCAGCGTCCCCTGCCCGAACAACGAACCCAGCCCATCGGCACCGGCCCCTTCCGTTTTGCCGGGTGGGAGCGGGGGGTAGCGGTGCGGCTGGAGCGCAACCCCAACTACTATGTGCCGGGCTTGCCCTACCTGGATCGGGTTAACTTCCGCTTCCAGGGGGATGGCGACGCGCAACTTGCCGGACTGCGGGCGGGCGACCTGGACGTGATTGCCTATGCCCTGCTGCCCGAGAACGCGATGGTGCTCTCGCGGGATAACAACTTCAGGGTGATATCTGGTACAGCGACTGCCGAAGCGGTGGCCGGGTTCAACAATAGCCGCCCGCCTTTCAACGATGTGCGGGTGCGCCGGGCCATCACCCTGGCTACCAACAAGGACGAACTGATTCAAGGGGCCATGCTGGGCTACGGCACCAAGATCGGCTCCATGCGCTCGCCGGGCGAAGCCTGTTTTGTGGACTTGAGCAATTTCAACGCCCACAACCCCGACGAGGCCCGCCGCCTCCTGGCTGAAGCCGGCTTTACCAACCAGAACCCCTTGCGCTTCACCTTCAACCTGGCCGCCGAGTTCCCTTACGAGCGTCGCATTGGCGAGGCCATGGTGGCCCAGCTCAACAAGCTAGGCCCGTTGCAAGTGACTATCCAGGTCACCGACTTCAACACCTGGATTCAGCGGGTCTTCACCCAGGCCGATTATGCCATGACCATCATCGGCCACGTTGAAGCCAACGACACCTCCAACTATGCCAACCCCCGCTACTACTGGCGCTACAACAGCCCACGGTTCCAGCAGCTTTTCACCCAGTACCTGCGGGCGCCCAACCAGGCCAGAGCCTGCGAGGCCCTGATTGCGGCTCAGCGCCTGCTGGCCGAGGATGCAGCTGGTGTGTGGACGATGACCCTGCCCGCACTCGGTGCCATGCGAGCCAGGGTGCAAAACTGGCCCGACGGCTTCTTGACACCAGCCATCAGCGTAGCTGAGGTGTGGGTGCGGTAAACGTCCATAGCCGAGAGGGAATAGCTGATAGCCTACTTTGCCTGGCTATCAGCTATTCGCTGTAAGCTGTCGGCTGTCTCTTATGCTTGCCTACACTGTTCGCCGCCTTGGTTTTGCTCTCGTCACCTTGTGGTTGGCGACCCTGCTGGTGTTTGGGGCGTTGTTGCTGATTCCCGGTAATCCAGCCCAGGCCATTCTGGGCATTGATGCCACCCCGGCGGATCTGGCGGCCCTCGAGGCCCGTCTGGGTCTGGACAAGCCGCCAGCCGAGCGCTACTTGAACTGGCTGGGGGGTGTGCTGCGGGGCGACCTGGGGCAGTCCATCCGCTACGAGACTTCCATTTCGCAGCTTATTCTAGATCGGCTTGGCATCACCCTGCCGATTGTGGCAGCCTCTTTGTTGCTGGCGACTCTAATTGCTGTACCGCTGGGAATCCTGGCCGCCCGCAAGGCAGGGAGCTGGGTAGACCTGGGGGTCTCGATGGGCTCCCTGCTGGGGATTGTGCTGCCGTCTTTTTGGGTGGGGCTGATGTTCATCTACATCTTTATCGTCTGGCTAAAGCTGCCGTTGCCGTCCAGTTTTCCGATTGGTGGCTGGGAAAACCCCGAGCGAGCCCTGGCGGCCCTGGTACTTCCTGTGCTGACGGTCGGGCTGGCCAGCGCAGCTCTTTTGGTGCGGCTGGTGCGCGGGAGTGTGCTCGAGGTTCTTTCGCAGGATTATGTCCGCACCGCTCGAGCCAAGGGTTTGACGGAGCGTGCGGTGGTTTACAAACATGCTTTACGCAATGCTTCCCTGCCGGTAGTCACGGTGCTGGGCCTCGAGTTCGCACAGCTCCTGATCGCAACGGTAGTGGTCGAAACGGTTTTTGGCATCCCCGGTCTTGGCTCGCTTTCACTGCTGGCTATCAGTGCAAGGGATTATCCACTGGTGCAGGGAGTGGTTCTGGTAATCGCAGCCTTTATCGTTTTTATGAACCTGCTGGTGGATCTGCTCTACGCCTGGCTGGATCCGAGGGTGAGCTATGCCTGAGCCGATGTCGTTGTTCGCAGGTCGCAGGTCGAGGGTCTTCCAGCGCTATCTGGCCAGCGCCCAGGAGGTGGGCCATGGCTAGCCGGGCCAGTCAACCCCCGGTAGTCAGGAGACCTTCCTGGTGGGCCAACCTACCCATTTCACTCAAGGTGGGTACCTTCTTGATTTCGCTGATTCTGCTGATGGTTCTGGCGAGCGCGCTCAACCCGGTCAACCCCAACGCCACTACCCCCAGCCGCCTGGCCCCGGTTTTTGCCGAGGGGCATCCCCTGGGAACCGATATTCTGGGGCGCGATACGCTGGCCCGGGTGCTGGCAGGGGCTCAGAACGCACTCTATGTGGGTTTGATTGCGGTAGGGATCGGGTTATCGGTGGGGCTTTTGTTGGGGATACTGGCAGGGTATTTTGGCGGCTGGCTCGATCAAATTCTGTCGGTGTTGCTGGAAACCCTATACGCCCTCCCGGCGTTGCTGATTGCGCTGCTTTTTGCAGCCATCTTCAACCCTGGCGTAACCACCTCGATGGTGGCGATTGGCCTGGCGGCGGTTCCGGCTTTTGCCCGTGTAGCCAGGGCCAGCGTGCTTTCGGTCAAGGCGCTGCCTTACATCGAGGCTGCACGCGCCCTGGGGATGGGCCACATACGCATCATGCTGCGCCACGTCCTGCCCAACATCATCGGGCCCCTGGTGGTGCAGGCCAGCCTGGCTTTCGCAGTAGCGATTCTGGCCGAGGCTGCGCTTTCCTACCTGGGGCTGGGTACCCAGCCCCCCGACCCCAGTTGGGGCCGGATGCTGCGCGAGGCCCAGAGCTACCAGGAGCTTACGCCATACCCAGTAATTTTCCCTGGCCTGGCGATTGGGCTGGCTGTGCTGGCTTTTAATCTCTTGGGTGACGGGTTGCGGGACTATCTCGATCCGAGAAAAAGAAGCCAATAGCCGATCGCCAGTGGCTCATAGCTAAAGGCAAGAGCGATAGGCTATACGCGAGGTACACATGAACTACGCAGACATGTTTCGACTGGATGGTCAAGTAGCGCTGGTAGTGGGCGGAGGTTCGGGGATTGGGCAGGCTTCTTGTGAAGCCCTGGCTGCCCAGGGAGCTACCGTCGTGGTAGCAGACATGAAGGCCGAACTGGCTGCTGAAACCGCAGGCAAAATTGAATCGGGTGGTGGGCAGGCCGAAGCCGATGTAGTCAACATTACCGATGCCGAAGGGGTGAAAGGGCTTATCAGGGGTATCCTCGAGCGCCACGGACGGCTCGATGTGGCGGTGACCACCCCCAGCATCAATGTGCGCAAGGCTGCTCTAAGCTACACCGGCGAGGAATTTGATCGGGTGGTCGCCGTGAACCTCAAGGGTACTTTCCATGTGTTGACCGAGGCAGGGAGGGTTATGGCCGAGCAAGGTTCGGGCTCGCTGATTGCTTTTTCCTCCATTCGCTCGCTGTTGGTGGAGCCGGGGCAGTCGGTCTATGCCATGACCAAGGCGGGGACGGTTCAGCTTGTCCGGGGCCTGGCCGTTGAGCTGGGCCCCAGAGGGGTGCGGGCCAACGCGATTGGGCCCGGCGTGATTGACACCCCCCTCACCGCCCCCATCAAGAGCAAGCCCGACTGGTATGATGCCTATTCCGAACGCAACATCCTCCGGCGCTGGGGCAAACCAGAGGAGGTGGGAGCAGCGGTGGCGTTCCTGGCCTCGCCAGGGGCTTCGTACATCACCGGCACCATTCTGTTTGTGGATGGGGGCTGGACGGCAATTGATGGACGATTTACCCCACCGCTGTAGGGTATGGATGGATTCCCGCCTCAAAACGGGTTGCATCCACATCCAAAAGCGTTTGGTATAGTACCCTGATACTGTTTGCCTTTAGCGGGCCGACAAGGATGGTGCATGGGTCGTAACAGCGCTCACTGGTTTGCACTCCCGGCAGTTGGGTTGCTGGGATTGTTTCTGTTGTATCCCTTTCTGGATGTATTGCGCTTTTCGACCTGGGACTGGACGGGGTTGTCGGAGCCCGAGGTAATTGGCCTCGAGAACTACCACAACATCCTGCGCGACCCCGATTTTTACAACAGCCTGCGTATTACCCTGATCTTCGGGGTGATGACCCTAATTCCATTTGTAATTTTCTCAATTTTGCTGGCTCTGGCCCTGGATGGTCAGCCCTACGAACGTCCCCTCAAGGCCCTGCTCTTTCTACCGGGCCTGGTCACGCTGGGCGGGGCTACGGTGGCCTGGTACACCCTATTTTCCCCTGAATACGGCGCGCTGGCCTCGGTGTTTCCGATCCCGCGCTGGGATCAGAGTCCGTTCTGGGCCCTGGTCTTGATCATGCTCTTCACCATCTGGCGGCATATTGGCTACGGCGTCCTGGTGGTCTCGGCCAGGCTCAAGTCAATCCCCAAAACCCTGCTCGAGGCCGCCGCAGTAGATGGAGCTACCGCTGCACAGGCCTTTCGCCACATCACCCTGCCCTTGCTGCGTCCGGCCATCACCTTTCTGGTGGTGATTGGTACGGTGCTTTCGCTGCAGTCCTATACTGCCGTTTTCTTGCTCACCAGAGGGGGCCCTTTTGGCGGAACCGAGGTGCTGGGCTACTTTCTATACAAGACCGGCTTTGAGGTGGGCCGCCTGGGATATGCGGCTGCCCTCACGGTCATCATCCTGGTGCTAACCCTGGCCTTTGCCCTGGCCCAGGCCCGGCTCCTGCGGGAGGAGAAATGAGCCGAGGTGCAGCAGTACCCGGTTGCAAGGGCGTTCAGACACCTATGGTCCGGAAAAAGATGCCTGGTTTTACCGACGGGAGGAACCCTTGATGCGCTGGTTGGGGCATATCTTCGTCTGGACGGTGGCCTTCCTGGTAGCCCTGCCCTTTATCTGGATGGCCTACGCTGCGTTCATCCCGCCCGAAGTGGTATTTAGCGGCGACATTTTTGGCCAACTGGGCTTTAGCCTGGCCAACTTTGAGGTGCTGGGACGGGACGGTTTCTGGGAAGGGTTCTGGGGCCGGTTGTTGTTTTCGGTGCTCCTGACCGGCACGGTTACCCTGCTACAGCTCACCACGGGCTTCCTGGCAGCCTATGCTATCAAGGAAGGGGCCAGGCTGCTGCCCTTCTTTCTGGTTCTGCTGGCGATACCGGTGGAGTTGTTGCTGGTTCCGCTGTATGGGTTGTTACTGGGCCTTAATATTCTGGATAGCATCTGGGCCCTGGTGCTGCCCTTTGCGGCCAGCCCATTTATCGTTTTTTTGCTCTTTCAGGGCATGCGCACCGTGCCGGAAGAACTGCTGGAAGCCGCCCGGCTGGACGGGGCCGGACACCGCATCTTGCTGACCCGAATCCTGCTGCCGTTGCTGCGCCCACAGCTTATTGCTGCGGGGGTACTGGCCTTTGCCGCCCACTGGAACCTGGTGCTTTATCCCCGAATTATGGCTGGAAGTGACGAACTCAAAACCGTGCAGACCTGGATCACCGACCTCCAGCGCCAGAACCCCGCCGACTGGGGGCCTCTCTCGGCGGCGGCACTGGCCGCGACCCTGCCCCTGATTATCATCTTTTTGCTCTACGAACGCCGGATTGTCGAAACCTTCGAGGAAGGGCTAAAGGGTTGAGGACTTGGGGATCCGGGGGCCAGAAAGCGGCATTTTGACCTCCGTCTGGTTATTCGATACGATCTACGCCCGCCCCTGTTTTAGTCCGCCGAAGGCTTTTCTCATGCTGGGTATGGCAGACTAGGGGGTGGTTTGCCTGGGCAGACCGTGGAGGGTGATCGAGTTCATGCGCCTATTGATGTTGGTGGTGGTTGGGTTGGGGCTGGCCCTGGCCCAGCGTCCGGTTGAGGTTCCTTTCTGGCACACGGCTGGGCCGCCCGGCCAGGAAGTGCTGGAAAGCATGATTCGAGATTTTAACGCCTCGCAGCGCGAATACCGTATCGTGCCCGACTTCGTGGGCGACTACCGGGAGGGGGGTCTCAGGCTGCTGGCAGCACTGCGGGCGGGTGGCGCACCCGCGCTATTTCATGCCGAAATATCCTTTCTGGGACGAATGGCCCAGGACAACGTTGCCTTGCCGTTGGACGAATACCTGGGCAGGCTACCCAACGACTTCTATCCGGGTTTTCTGGAAACCGGCAGGCTGCAAGGGCGAACCTACGGCCTTCCGATCGGGTTGTCCATCCCGGTGTTTTTCTACAACGCCGACCAGTTTAGCGCTCGAGGCCTGAGGGCTCCACGCAACTGGGACGAGGTAGCGGCTGCCGCCCAGCGCCTGACCACCCGGGCGGCCAGGGGTTACACGGTTTCCAGCGACATCTACAGCTTCAACGTGCTGGTGATGAGTCGGGGAGGGGCCATCGTCAACGCGCAGGGCCGCCCGGACTTTACCAATGCCAGAGTGGTGGAGAGCCTGGAATACCTGCAAGGTCTGGTGCGCCGCAATCTGGCCCAGAGTCGCAACCTGGCCGAGGCCCAGTTTTCGGTGGCTGACTTTTTGCGTACCCGAACCTTTATGGGCATTGCCCCGATTACCATGTGGCCGCTGATAGAAAACCGGGCTCCCATCCCCTTCAGGCTGGGCATTGGGGCAGTGCCGCGTCTGGAGGGTGGAAAAGTTCCACTTTCCGGGGCGACCCTGGTGGTGTTGCGTGGGGCCAGCGAGCAGCAGACGCGGGGAGCCGTGGCTTTCTGGCGATTTACCATGGAACCAGCCAACATTGCCCGGTGGGTGCGGGCCACCTACTACCTGCCCATGCGCCGAGCCGCCCAGCCCCTGCTGGAAGACTTCTACCGCGAAGACCCCCGCCGCCGGGTGGCCTTTAACCAGATCGAGCACGCCGATGTGTGGATTCAAGACCCCGAGTTTACGGTCTGGCACAGCTTTTTGGAGGATGCCCTCGAGCGTGCCCTTAAAGGAAATGCCAACCCCCGGCAGGTGTTGGAAGAGGCCCAGCGACGGGCTAACAGTGTTGAGCGGCGGTGAATGATTGCACGTGACAACCCTGGTGGAGGCCGGGGTTTTTACTGGTGCGCGGCCAGGAGACGGTTCAACTCGAGATCCTCACACTCTCCTGACCCGCTGCTGATGGCTGGATGGTTTTCTATTTGCGCGTAGAATAGAGCTACCCACAGGAGGAATGTGTGAAGCGCCTGCTTGCGTCTTTGGTTTTGTTTACTGGACTGGCCTCGGCCCAGACGGAAATTTCTTTCTGGCACAGCATGGATGGCCCCGCCGAGCGGGTGATTGCCCAGTTTGCCACTGCCTTCAATGCATCGCAGCGCAACTTCCGGGTGACCCCGCGCCTGATTGGCGACTACCGCGAGGGCGAGACCCGGCTGCTGGCGGCGCTAAGGGCAGGGGGGGCGCCGGTGCTGTTCCAGGCCGAGATTCTGCTGTTTCCGCGCCTGGTGGCCGAGGGGGTGGTGCTGCCGCTCGATGAACTGGCCAGTGCGCTACCCAGAGCCTTCACCGACGACATGTTCGAGGCGGCCTGGGAGTATGGCCTGATCAACAATCGCCGCTTTGGTCTGCCCTTCAACACCTCTACCCCGGTGCTGTTTTTTAACGAAAGTCAATTGCGGGCTCGAGGCCTCAGAGTCCCCACCAACTGGCGGGAGTTTGAACAGACCGCCAGGGGGCTGACCAGCCGTACCGCCAAAGGTTTTATCGCCCTGGCGGAGTCGTGGACTTTTGAGGCCCAGGTAACCAGCCGGGGTGGCAGCCTGGTCACTGCCGATGGCAGGCCCAACTTTACCTCTGCGGAGGTGGTACAGACCCTCGAGTTCCTGCAAAGCCTGGGCCGCGGGGGGAACACCAGCGTTCGAAACCTTGCCCAGAGCTTTTTTGCTCAGACCGACTTCATCCGCACCCGGGGGATGATGGTCTTTGCTTCGATTGCCAACTGGCCTGCTGCCGAAACCGCCGCTTTTGCTTTCAGACTGGGTGTGGCCCCAATTCCGCTCGAGCCCGGTGGGCGCGTACCGCTCGGGGGGGCGCAACTGGTGGTGCTGCGCGGAGCCAGTGCCGAACAACAGCGCGGGGCTTTCGAGTTCTGGCGGTTCTTGATGGAACCCCAGAACATCAAGACCTGGGTGGAAGCCAGCTACTACGTGCCATTGCGCAAGTCAGCCACGCCGCTACTCGAGGGCTTCTACCGTGAAAACCCCTATCGCAAGGTAGCCTTCGAACAGGTGGCAGTGGCCCAGCCGCGCCCACGGGTGCCGCAATTTGCGGTGTGGCGCAACTTTCTGGAAGAAGCCCTGGAAAAAGCCCTCAAGGGCAATGTGCCGGCCCGTCAGGCTCTGGAGGAGGCCCAGCGCAAGGCGGAAGCCTCGAGGTAGCTTTACCAACCCTGCTGCGAGTGGTGCTGGACAGGTCACGGCTGAGTTGGGTGGGGGCTGCGCCAAGGATTCCCCTGGCATGGCAAAGCGCCTACGAGTTTGCGGTAAGCGCCTCGAGGGTAAAAGCATAGATATCGGCCTGCTCCTCGATCAGCATCCGGGTGGGTTTGCCCAGGCCGTGCCCGGCTCTGGTCTGAATACGGATCAGGGTGGGGGCAGGGCCAGCCTGGGCCTGTTGCAGGGCCGCAGCAAACTTGAAGGAGTGGGCCGGAACCACCCGGTCGTCGTGGTCGGCGGTGGTGATCAGGGTGGCCGGATAGCGCGTACCGGGTTTCAGGTTGTGCAGCGGGGAGTAGGCCCGCAGGTACCCAAACTGCTGGGGGTGGTCGGGTGAACCGTAGTCCGAGACCCAGGCCCAGCCGATGGTGAACTTGTGAAACCGCAGCATATCCAGCACGCCGACCGCTGGCAGGGCAACCCCGAACAGTTCGGGACGCTGGGTCATGGCGGCCCCCACCAGCAGACCCCCATTGGAACCCCCCTGGATTGCGAGGCGTTGGGGCCGAGTATATTTTTGCTGGATAAGCCATTCGGCGCAGGCGATGAAGTCGTTGAAGACGTTTTGTTTGCGCTCCAGGGTTCCGGCCCGGTACCACTCGTCACCGTACTCCCCACCGCCGCGCAAGCAAGCCTGGGCAAAAACCCCGCCCTGCTCGAGCCAGACCAGGCGTCCTGGATTAAAGGTAGGGGTCAGTGCGATATTGAACCCCCCATAGCCATACAGCAGGGTGGGGTTCTGGCCATCCAGTTTCAACCCTTTCTTATGCACCAGGAACAGCGGAACCTGGGTTCCATCCTTGCTGCTAGCAAACACCTGGCCGGTCTCGTAGTGGCTGGGGTCGAAGTTCAGGGGTGGGGCGAAGAGGGTCTGGGTGATCTGGGTGGCCAGGTTGTGGCGGAAGTAGGTGGTGGGATGCAGAAAGGAAGTAAAGCCGTAGAAGAGCTCCGGGTCATCCTCTTCCCCGGCCAGCTCTAAAACCGTTCCCAGGGCGGGCAGCGGTAGGCTGCCCCTGGGATTGCCCTCCAGACCCACCACCTCCAGCCGGTGGCTGGCGTGGTGCATATAAGCCAGCACCAGAGCATCACCGGCAGGCTCGACTTGCTCCAGCACGTCTTCGCGCTCGGGAACCACCGTCCGGTGGCCCTCCAGGCCCTCCTGGGCCAGGTCAACCACAATCACCCGGCCTCTGGTAGTCCCCAGATTGGTCTTGAAGAAAAACCTCGAGGCCTGGTTGCGGACAAACTCGAAGGAAGCCACAAACTCCGATACCAGCTCCACAAAGGGCGAGTCGGAGCCGAATTCCCGGTAAAAAAACAGGTTTTCCCGGTGGGTGCCCTTCCAGACCTGCAGGCATTCGTAGCGGCCATCGCGGGTGACGAAGGCGTGAAAACCCCACTCCTTCTGGTCGGGCCGCTCGTAGACCAGGACATCCTGATCCTGAGGCCTGCCCAGCTTGTGAAGGTAGACCTTCTGAAAATAGTTGGCCCCAGTGTAGCTGGTTCCTTCGGCAGGCTCGTCGTAGCGGCTATAGAAAAAGCCCGAGTTATCCGGTAGCCAGGCAGCACTGCTAAACTTGCTCCAGTGGATTTCGTCGGGCAGATCCAGACCGGTGTCCACCCGTCGCACTCTCCAGGTCAGCCAGTCCGACCCGCTCTGGCTCAGAGCATAGGCCAGGTACTGCCCATCCCAGCTCACCGAAAAGTTACTCAGCGCTACCGTGCCGTCCTCGGAAAGCGTGTTGGGGTCGAGGAGCACCCGGGGGGCATCATCCAGGCTTTCCTGCACATACAGCACATTCTGGTTCTGCAACCCATCGTTGCGCCAACTGAGGTAGCGCCCTCCCCGCTTATAGAAGGTGGCGGTACGGGGGTAGTTCCACAGCTCGTTCAGACGCTGGCGCAGGGTTTCGCGCAATGAAATTTGCTCGAGGTAGCCAAAGGTTAGCTGGTTTTGGGCCTCGATCCAGGCCCTGGTCTCGGGAGCGTGGGGGTCTTCGAGTGGGCGGTAGGGATCGGCAACCTCAACACCGTGCAACTCATCCACGGTAAGGGAGGTGGGAGCGGGGGGGTATTTGAGCTTCATCCTTGCCAATATACCGCTACCAGCACAGGCCGATCCCGTGTTCGTTCGGAGGCTGGTGACAGGCTTTATAGTCGGGCATGATCGGGCCGGTGACGTTCGACTTTTCCTTACCGGTGCATCTGCGTCGCGATGGCAAAAAAACTGATTTCCCGGCTACCAGGCCACGCTCCGCTGACCGGGACTGGGTAGAAATGTGGGTGTTGGTTTTTTTGCACAGCCGGTGCACAGGCTTGTGCCAGACTGTACCTGGCGTGGAGTGTAGATGGGTGTTATGAACCGATTCTTGCTTGCATTGGGGGTGCTGGGTTTGTTGGGAGGGCTGGGCTGGTCGGCCTGGCAGTGGTATGGGTTTCTGCGGCCAGGGCAGGATTTCACGGCCCTGCAAAAGGTCGGGATTGAACCTCTAAGCACCCGATCCGAGCGAAAAATCCAGCCTCCTGAGGCCCGGCTGGATGCTGCGACCAGGCAACTGAAAGCTCGACTCCTGGAAGCGGTCTACCGTCCTCTCAACCCACGTGCTTCGGGAGAAGCTATCGTGCTTAACTACCACGATGTGTTTCCCCGCCGCACCCCACAGAGTGTCTGGTGGGACGTGACCCCGCAGGAGTTTGAGCAGCAGATTGACTGGCTCAGATCCAGGGGGGCAAACTTTATCACCCTTCAGCAACTGCGCCGCCACCTGACCCATAACGCACCCCTGCCCAAAAACCCGGTCGCCCTGACCTTCGATGACAACCACCAGGGCTTTTACGAGCATATTTACCCCATTCTTAAACGCGAGAAAATTCCTGCTGCCATGTTTGTCCACACCGACTTCGTGGGGCGGGGTGGATCCAGGGCCCGCATGGGCTGGGATACCTTGCGCAGGCTGGATGGGGAAGGGCTGGTGACGATTGGTTCGCACACCGCCTCGCACCGCGATCTGACCCGGCTTTCCCAGGCCGAGCAGCGCCGGGAGCTTCTGGAATCGAAATGGACGCTGGAACGGCAACTGGGCCGCCCCATTGCCTATATCGCCTATCCCGAAGGCAAGGCCGATGCCATCACCTTTAAGCTGGCCCGCGAGGCGGGTTATGCCATGGGCTTCACCATTGACTGGCGCTTGCCGGGCGATTCGCCGGATATGCTGGCGATTGGGCGCTACATCCAGACCCAGATTCCCCGTGCCTGGTACACCCTCAACCCACAGGACAGGCCCCAGCCCCGCATCGGCATCGTGGAACGCCGCCTGAAAGACGCTCCGGTGCGCCTCGAGTACCGCCGCGATACGGGCATTCGCTGGGCCATGATCCGGGGAGGCCGGGCCGAGAGTCGCCTCTCGCCTTACCGGGAGAGTGTGCACGATTTTGTAGTTCAGTCCGGAGCGGTGGCGGGCATCAACGGCACTTTTTTTGCCGACCCCTATCTGAAAGCCCAGGACAACACCATGGTGGGGCCGATTGTGGCTGCGCCGGGACGGGTTTTTATCCCCGAGCGCAACCCCTTTGTGATGTACCGCATCGTGGAGCGCCCGCTGGTGGCCTGGAACCGCGAGCGGATGGTGTTTGTGCCGCTCAAACTGGACATGAACCGCATGCAAACCATTCGCAGCTTCATGCCCGACTACACCGACCTCTTTGTGGGCGGGGTCTGGATGGTACGGGGTGGCAAGGCGATCTGGCCGCTGAAAAACCCGCCTTCGGATCACTGGGAGCTTCGTCCCAGGGTGTTTTTTGGCTATGCCCAGGGCCAGCCGGTGCTGGGAGCTTCGTTGCAGCCGGTAAGCACGGGGGGGCTGGCCAGAGCAGCGGCGGCAGCGGGAATTGAGGAGGCAGTGTTGCTCGATTCGGGCTACTCGACCTCGCTGGTCTACCAGCAGCAATTGATTGCAGTGGGGCGTCGGTGGGATGGGGTGCCCAGCCGCCCGGTGCCGCACGCGATTGTGTTACATGGGAAACTTGAACAGGCGGTGGCCCCGGTAGCCACCAAGCAAAACTGAAGAAGGTCTCGGCAACCGCAGTTACCGCAATTTTCGCTTTATGCCGTTGGGAGCAGCGGCCAAAAAGACGCTTGTATCGGATTCAAAAAGATGATCCTCCAACCCGGAGAC
>NZ_CALMCQ010000094.1 GCF_937863175.1 uncultured Meiothermus sp.
CGGCGCCATACAGGCCGGTCTCGCCCCGGTCGCCGGTTTTGGTGTAGATCTTCATACGGTTATTTAACCCCACAGCCGCTAAAGCAATTGGGTTTGGAAAGACACCCGGTAGTAGAAGCAGAATCAAGTAGAATTCACTGATGAAACATAACGCAGACTACCGAATTGCAGTTACCTGTCGTTACTACACTAAGTGCGGACTTTTTGCAGGATTTGCACAAAATTACACCGGGCGTTACGCCTGGGTGCCGGGCTACAAAGGGGGGCGGGCTAACGGGTCTGGCCCCTCCAGACGGCTTCCTTTCGGGTTCCCGTCCGGGGGTTTGGGTTAAGTTACGATGACCAGGTGCATAGACTTGACGCATAGCGCATATTGCGATACGATGTTTACACTGACCCCAAGCGATGGGGGTTTTTTGTTTAATATGTCCAGAAAACGCTTGGATAAAGTGCTGGCCCACCTGGGTATCGGCACCCGCAAAGAAATTCACAGGCTGGCTCGAGCGGGCCTGATTGCCATTGATGGCAAAACCATCACCGACTCGGCATTCAAGTTTGACCCTCTCCAGTCGCGCATCGAAGTGGATGGTGAACCCCTGGTTTATCGAGCGTTCTTTTACGTGTTGCTCAACAAACCGGCTGGCTATGTAACCTCAACCCGAGACCGCGATGCTATCCCGATCACAGCCCTGTTGCCCGAGGAATTGCAGCGCGACGACTGGATGCCGGTGGGCCGCCTGGACAAAGACACCGAAGGACTCCTGCTGCTTACCACCGATGGCGAACTGCTACACCGCCTGACCCACCCACGCTGGAAGGTGGAAAAGCGCTACTATGCCGAGCTGGCTGTCCCGGCCACACCCGAAGATGTGGCCGTATTTGCCGATGGTGTAATCGAGCTCGATGGCGAGGCGCTCCAACCCGCCGAACTGCAAATTGGCCCCAATCCCCACCAGGTAGAGTTGGTGATTCACGAAGGCAAGTTTCACCAGGTCAAACGGATGTTTGCCGCCAGGGGTAACCAGGTAACCTACCTTAAGCGCATTGCTTTTGGGCCAGTCTCGCTTCCCAATGATCTACTGGCGGGGGAGTCCCGCAAACTTCTACCGGTAGAAATACACGCGCTGTATACAGCAGTGGGACTGGATTTGCGGGAATAAAAAAAGCGGGTCTCTTTCCCGCAAGCAAAAGTAGTATAGCACAATATGCAAAAATAAAAAGTAGTATGCAAAAACCGGCTTCAGGAAGGGTTTCTGGACATCTCTGGTGGGTAACGACTCCAACCTTCGAGTACTTCCCTTGCCGCACTCGCTCTTCAGGCCAGCAACGAAAAACTCCGGCTGTCGGGATGTGCAGGACAGGTTCGTACGCTCTTGCTCAGCGCCGGTTCCCTTCGCGAAGATTTCCCCGTTTGAACCATCCAGAAAAGCCTGCATCTCAAGTACGCCACTGGTGGAAAGCGGTCTACTGACCCATCCACAAACCGTCAATGTTACGGGGTGGATGGGTAGGCCTGCCCAGGATAGAAATTTCGCTTGGCGCGGCTCCGCTGCTACGCCTTCGGGGCGTGGAGATACATGGTAACTAAACCGGCTGCAGTCCCTGGGCTGGCCTGATCCGGGCAAAGGTTTCCACCCGGCCCCCAATCAAACCCCCGTAGCGGGCGGCATTGCCAGGGCCGTTGTAGTAGGCGGCGAATTGCAGGTAGTTTCCGGCTTGCAAGGCTGCCAGCATCCTCGAGGTGGAGCCTGCCCCCCGGATAAAATTGAAAAAGCCCACCACCTGATAGCGAATTTCCTGAGAAAAATCCTCGAGCATCTGATCTACCGATTCGTAGCCAATCGAGGCATGGTTGGCGCCAAGAATTTGGGGGGCACCCATGCTGATCGATTTTTTTGCGGCCTGATCGTCCAGGGCTCGGGCAAAGTTAAACACCTCCCATTCCAGGTTCTGATCGCCATGAAAAGCCTGGAAGGGCTGACTGGGATCCCTGCGCCACTGGTGGTTCTGCCAGCGCCTGCTGGGGCTAAAGCGAAAATGCTGATTGAACCGGGTGGGGTTGCGCTGGCCCCAGAAATCGTAGAAGAGATGGTTTTCAAAACGAATGATCATGCGGTCATCGGCAGCAAAACCACGCCCGCCAGACTCGGTGGCAAAAACGGCGACCGCCACGGCAGGCTCGAGCTTGAGCTGACCTGAGAGCACCTCGATCAAGCCTCCCAGCCGGTTCCAGACACCCGCCAGCAGGCGTTCCTCGGTCGTCTGGACAGCGCCGGCAGCAATCAGCCTGGCCGGCATCAGTGGAGTAGCAATCAGCCGCGGGTCATCGGGGTTGATGAAACCGGGTCTGACCCGCTGCATCTCCAGTAGCACAAAATCTCGATGCACAAACCCCTCCTGCCCCCGGGCCAGTACCCGAAGCCAGGTGCCTTGCTCATCCAGAACCTGCACGCGGGTCTGCGGCTTTAGGATTGCAATGACCGCAAAGCGGGGGCCAGGCCCTTTGCGCAAATTCAAATGGGTGGTGGTTCTGCCCATACGCTGTGCCATACACTCCCTCTCGAGGATCTGAGTCTACCTCAGATAGCGTTACATCCCGGTTACAGAAAGATAGATCGTTAACACTGCGCCCCCTTGGGGGTGGTCAACCACCCCCAACTTTCCGCCATGGGCCCCCACAATGGCCCGGGCGATGGTCAGGCCCAGCCCCGAGCCCCCTGCCCACGGCGCGGGTGCGCGAAGCATCCCCCCTACAAAAGCGTTCAAACACGTGCTCCAGCGCTTCCTGGCTCAAACCAGGCCCGAAATCTCGCATCTCGATTTGAACCTGGTTCTGATTTACCAGAACGGTAACCTCAAACTTTTCAGGGCCAACGTAGCGCACGGCCTTGTCGAGTAATAACCAGCTCTCCTCCACCCTCTCGAGCGTGCGGTACAGCCGCAATAGAAGCAGAATTTGTCGGAATAGAGCGCTGCCCCTTCAGGGTGGCGTATTTTTGTTGTGAATTTGCTCTAGGCTAGATGCATGTACGATTTGCTTCTGTCCATCCACAACATCGCCCGGTGGCTGGTGCTGCTTGCAGCAATATATCTGATCTACCGAAGCGTCAACGGACTCAGGATCCGTGCCTATCTTCCTGCCGATCGGCGGGCCGGACAAATCTACACCGGTTTGATGGATCTGCAACTGGTGCTGGGCCTTATGCTGATGGTTCTGAGCCCTCTGGTTCAAAGTGCGCTGGGGAACCTCGGTGCTGCCATGCAAAACAGCCAGACCCGCTTCTTTATTGCTGAACACTGGGTGTTGATGCTGGCAGCGGTGGTTATGGCGCATGTGGGCAGTATCCGCGTCAAAAAAGCCGCCGATGCCTTGCTCAAACAACGCCAGGCTCTGATCTGGTATGGGTTGAGCCTGGCTTTGATGTGGTTGGCCATCCCCTGGTGGCGGCCGTTATTGCGTCTCGGTTGAATAGTGCCCGGTGAGGTGCGATAACACAAGCAATAGAGGAGGCCGAAGCCTCCCCTATTGGAAGGGACTGCAAGTTTATTTCTTGACGGTTTCCTTCAGGGCTTTGCCGGGTTTGAAGGCGGGATACTTAGAAGCGGGGATCTTGATCTTTTGGGTGGTACCGGGCTTCACGCCAGTACGGGCTTTACGGCTGCGCACTTCGAAGGTGCCGAAGCCGGTCAGTTGCACTTTGCTACCGGCCTTGAGGGCGTCTTCGACTTTGCCCAGGAAAGCGTCCACAGCGGCCTTAGCATCTTTTTTCTTCAAGCCAGCGGCAGTGGCTACTTGGTCAATCAGATCTGCTTTGGTTCTGGTTTTCTTGGATCCACCTCTTGCCATGTGATTACCTCCTTTATTTTCCCTTCAGCACGGAGTGTAGCACACCTCATCTCCAAATTGCAAGCACCAGGGCAGCGTTGGTAGCTGTTTCGCTCCAGACAGAATGCCTAAACGGTGGGCTTTCTATGATACTCGGGGGGTAAAAGTGCGGTCACGGCAGCCTCGAGCTGACGGGTCACCTCTTCCAGGGTCTGGTGATCGGTCTTTCCGGGGGGCAGGGCAATGGGGTCGCCGAATACAACCCGGATGGGACGCCGCAGACGCGGCCCCTTACCCACCGGCCAGGCTTTATCGCTGCCGATGATGGCAGCGGGAATGATCGGAGCGCTGGTGCGTAGCGCAATGGCAGCAGCACCGGTTTTGAAAGGTTCGATGGAGCCGGTTCGGCTACGACGTCCCTCGGGAAAAATGCCAAATGCGGTGCCGCCCTTAAGGGTTCGAATGGCGGCTTTGACCGCCCCAAGATCGCCGGAACCCCTCGAGACCGGAATCACATACAGCCGTGGCAGCAACCAGCGCAGGATGGGATACTCGAACACATCGTCGCGGGACATATAGCTTACCACCCTCGGACAAGCCACCCCCATCACCACCGGGTCAACCAGGGAAATGTGGTTGGAGGCCAGTATCACCGGGCCTTCCGGGGGGATTTTCTCACTGCCTTCGACCCGCAGTCCAAACAACACCTGGAGTAACACTCGAGCCAGGCCCCTGGTGAAGCGATAAACCCTCAAACCATACGCGTACATCGCACCCATCATAAGCAAGCAAAAAACGGTTGACCAGGGGCCCGTAGCCAAAAGCCAGGGCCCTGATCACAACAGCGGTTCATTTGAAAACCACCCAGAACCAGAGCCCCGGCGTTCATCCAAGCGTACGAAGTTTTCCCCCGGAACCGCTCCTGGCCGTTCCCTGAACCCTCTTATTCGCTGTTCAGGATAGCTTCACCACCACCCGCCCCCGCACCTGACCTTGCAGGATAGCCCGGGCGAGTTCGGGCACTTCTTCCAGGCTTACGGTCTGCATGGCGGCTTCCAACAGGGGCCTGGGCAGATCGTGGGTCAGGCGTTTCCAGGCCAGGAGACGTTTTTCTCTGGGGCAGATGACCGAGTCTATCCCCAGCAGGTTCACGCTCCGCAGGATAAAGGGAAACACTGTGGTCTCGAGCTTCACTCCACCTGCATTTCCGCAAGCCGCCACACTTCCACCGTAGGCCATGCGCGGGAGCACCCCCGTCAGTACCGCACCGCCCACCGTGTCCACCGCACCGCCAAAACGCTCGGTCTCGAGCGCTTTCGGTGGGGTAGTCAGAAGACTGCGATCCAGAATTTCGCTCGCTCCCAGTGACTTCAAATAGGCTTCCTGGCTGACCCGGCCCGTAGCAGCGGTTACGCGGTAGCCCAACCGGGCCAGAATTGCGACCGCCACGCTGCCCACCCCACCCGCTGCACCTGTCACCAGCACTTCTCTGGTTTTGTCCACTGCGTGCGACTCCAGGGCCATCACGCACAGCATGGCCGTAAAACCCGCGGTACCGATACCCATGGCCTGCTGCAAGGAGAGCCCTTCCGGCAGGGGAACCAGCCACTCTGCGCGCACTCGAGCCAGCTCCGAAAGCCCACCCCAGTGCCGCTCGCCCACCCCCCAGCCGGTCAGGATCACCCGGTCGCCAGGCCGGTAATCCGGCGAGGCCGACTCCAGCACCGTACCGGCAAAATCAATCCCTGGAACCATTGGGAAATTGCGGATGACCTTGCCCGCACCCGTAATCGCCAGACCATCCTTGTAGTTGAGGCTGCTGTGAGCCACCCGCACCAGCACATCTCCCTGGGGCAGTTGGTCTAGCGCCGCCTGACGAACGTGTGCGGTATAGGGGTCGCCGGACTCCACCACCAGTGCCTTGAAAGTCTGCATGGCAACAAAATACACGATAGCAATAGGATGCGTCTCTGTTTGGCCGAAAGCTGAAGGCCAAAAGCTGAACGCTAACGGCTGATGTTCGATAGCCGATAGCCCATAGCAAATGGCCAAGAGCCAAATGCAAAACACCTTATCTGCCCTCGAGGATGGTGTACAAACATCTCTACGATGCAGTGTCGAGCAGCAAGACCATCCCATGTCCCTTGACCCTCGCTTTAGCGCGTGACCCAGGGCCCAAGACCCTCGACTTTGTTAAACTTCTGTTATGAGCTCTCCACTGGTCAGTGTCGAGGGGTTGCACCAACGCCTTGGCGATAGCCAGCTTCGGATTGTGGACTGCCGCTTTTCGCTGCAAGACCCCCTGGCGGGACGATTGGCTTTTCGGCATGGCCACATTCCGGGGGCGATTTTTCTCGATCTCGAGGCCGACCTTTCGGCCCCAAAGCGCCAGGGTGGCCAGGGAGGCCGCCACCCCTTGCCGGAGCCTGAAGACCTGGCTAAGAAGCTGGGCGCCGCAGGCATCGGTAATGAGCATTGGGTGGTGGCCTACGACGAACCTCCCGCAGGCGGGATGTTTGCCCCCCGGCTGTGGTGGTTGCTGCGGTGGTTGGGTCACGACCGGATAGCCGTGCTGGACGGCGGTATCAAAGCTTGGAGGGAAGCAGGTTATGAGGTTTCCACGTTAGCAGTCGAATATGCCTCTACCACTTTCAAGGCCAAGCCCAGACTCCAGATGGTGGTGGATGCAGACGCTGTGGCCCACTGCCCGGCTGGAACCATCCTGATTGATTCCAGGGCCCCCGAGCGCTACCGGGGCGAGGTGGAGCCCATAGACCCCGTAGCCGGGCACATTCCCGGTGCCATCAACCGCAACTGGTTGGACAGCCTGGATGCTTCGGGGCATTTCAAAAAAGCCGAGGCCCAGGCCGAGCGTTTCGCGGGGCTCGAGGGCGAGGTTATTGCCTATTGCGGCTCGGGAGTCTCGGCTACCGCGAACGTGCTGGCGCTCGAGCTAGCAGGCAAACAGGCCAGGCTCTACGCCGGTTCGTGGAGCGACTGGGTGTCGGTTAAGAGTCGTCCGGTTGCGAAGGGCGCGGAGTGAGCAATTGGGCTCAGGGCCAGGATACGCAGTGGAATCTCGTTTTTCCCCAGCTCATAACCCGAAAGTGCGCTATGCTAAGGCAAATCGGGAATGGGCAGCGGCCAGGGCCGCGCCTTCGGGGGGGCGACACCGCGTACAAACAACCGTATTGCCGGGTTAAACACCACCAATTTTAACCTGCCAGCAGCAGGCAGATAGCTCTCAAAGGCATGAGGGTAGGTGATCGGTATAAACGAGGATGGCAGTGGCCAGGCAGATGTGGTGGTGGTGGGTGCGGGGATTTCGGGGCTGGTTGCCGCACGGGTACTGCAAAGCGCGGGGTTGGAGGTAGTGGTGCTGGAAGCCCACCACCGCGTAGGTGGGCGGCTCTTGAGCAAGATCCTGCCCGATGGCTCGACCTTCGATCTGGGCGGGCAGTGGATCAGCCCGGAGATGCCCCGGGTTATGGGGCTGATTCAAGTACTGGGACTTACCCCCTTCAAGCAGCATGACTCTGGGCGGATTGATCTGGCGGTGCAGCCGCTTACCTCAATGGATCGGCTAACCCAGGCGGAGTGGGCCTGGGTCAAGGCCCAACTGGATTTTCTGGTCGAGAGTGTGAACTTGGAGAAGCCCTCGGCCACTCCTAACGCCTCTGCGCTGGACGTGCAGAGCGTGGAGGAGTGGAAGCAGATTAATCTGGACAGCCCTTACCTTCGCAACCTGTTCGATCAGATCATCCGCACCGAGTACACCATCGAACCCAAGGACTTCTCGGTGCTGCACCTGCTCTACAGCCTTAAGAGCGCAGGCGGCTTCGAGGGTGTGCTGGGCCTCGAGCGCGGCAACGAAACCCTGCGGGTACTCGAGGGGATGCAGGCCATCTGCATCCGGCTGGCCAACCAACTAGGCGATGCGCTGCGCCTCAATTGTCAGGTCTACGACATTTTGCACCATACACAGGGGGTCACCATCATCGCCGAGGGCTTTAGCGTGCGGGCCGGGCGGGTGATCCTGGCGATCCCGCCCAATCAGATCACCCGCATAGACTTTGAGCCGGTGCTGCCCCGCCGCCGCACCAGGCTCATGCAGCGGCTCGAGATGGGCTCGGTGATCAAGTGCTTCGCACTCTACGACCATCCTTTCTGGCGCAACAAACCAGCCAACCCGGTAGACCCCGATCAGCTGCTCTTCGATGACACCATAGATGCCACCCCTCACGACGAGCGAAACCCGGCCCTGGTGGCTTTTATTGGCGGCGACGATGCGGTGTTGTGGAGTGACAAGCCTTTTGAAATTCGTCGCCGAGCCGTGTTGGAAGACCTCGCTCTGGTCTTTGGGGAAGAAGCCTTATACCCCAGGCTCTACTTCGACCACGACTGGCTCACCGAGCCTTTTATTGGCGGAGGCTACCAGTGCTATGCCCCGCCGGGAGTAATGTCGGCGGGGTTTGAGGAAATTCGTGTTCCCATCGGACGCATTCACTGGGCCGGAACCGAAACCGCACTGCACTACTATGGTTACATCGAGGGGGCCATTGAAGCAGGGGAGCGAGCGGCCAAAGAGGTTTTAGAGAGTCGTAAGTAGGGGCCTGCATTACACGGGATGTCCTGCTCAGCTTTGCGTACAAAATCACCAGCGGCTCCTCGTGCAATCCTGCTACAACCTGATATCTTTCATACCGAATTCAGAGCAGTTCCCATAACAGCCCCCACCCCAGAGCCAGCCGAGGGGGGCGCCGTTGATGTAGGGCCGCCATAGAACCGCGAAAACCCTATCTATCCACATTGCTCGCCCTCCCTCAGAGTAGACTTGGGCGGAGACGTATGGTGGCCTTGACCAGCCGACTAAAAACTTATTTCGAACTGGTTCGCTTCGAACACACCCTTTTTGCCCTCCCCTTCGCTTATGGCGGCATGCTGCTGGCAGCCAAGGGCTGGCCGGGCTGGGAGGTGTTTGGCTGGATTACCGTGGCGATGGTGGGTGCCCGCACCTCCTCTATGGCCCTCAATCGCCTCATTGATCAGAAGATAGATGCCGTCAATCCCCGCACTGCCAAACGCCACCTGCCCAGGGGGGTAGTCAAGCCCCTCGAGGTTCTGGTGTTGGCAGTAGTAGGCTTGCTGGGTCTGGTGGTGGCCGCGTTCAACCTGAACCCTCTAACCGCTCAGTTGCTGCCTGTAGCGGTTTTTTTTCTAGTGGGCTACAGCTACACCAAGCGCTTTACCTGGCTATGCCACTTCTGGCTGGGCTTGACCATCGGGGCGGCCACCGCAGGCGGCTGGATTGCCGTCACGGGCGCGTTTGAACCCGCTTTGTTCG
>NZ_CALMCQ010000095.1 GCF_937863175.1 uncultured Meiothermus sp.
CTCTCCGCAGCGCAGGCCAGTCTGAGTCAACAGCGCTTGCTGGAGGCAGCCGGACGCTTTCCCGGTCTGGTGCAGCCCTACTCCCCAGTGCAGCAAAAACGCGACCAAACCCTTATGGAACAAGTGGCCCTGCGAAGCATCACCCCTTATCGAAAGCCGCTGCGACCCCGGCGTTCGGATCGAATTCTGGTGGTCTCGGCAGGCAGTACCTTCGAGGCCGGCCCCTACGGCGAGACCCTCGCCGTCAAAGACTTCACCCGCCTGCTCCAGACCCGTTTTGCCAGGGTCAGCCAGTTGGTCTACGACCCCCAGAAAGCAGAAGCATCTACCAGCGAGCTGGAAAAGGCTGCTGCCAAAGCCGACTTCTTGCTGGTCGTCTCGGTTGGTCGGGGCAGCCTGAGCCCCCAGGAAACCCGGCTACTCAAACAGGCCTTCACGCTGGGCAAGCGGGCTACCCACATTGCGTTGTGGAACCCCTACCACATCCTGAGCCTGCGCAAACCAGCTTTCGTGACCTATGGCTTTCGTACCCCTACCCTGAATGCCCTGGTCAAGGTGCTGGGCGGGGTACAGGCCAAAGGTCGGCTGCCGTTCAAACTGCGCTGAGGGTTGCCTGGCCTCGACCGCTGCGCCCCATCGCCATGCAGCAGGATGGTTGAGCCAACAGGTCTAAGGTTTGGGGCACAAAAACCGAAATGGTGAAGAGCCAGAGCAAACCCCTCTCTCTTTGGGAGAGCGGCTGGGGTGAGGGAAGCGTGGCGTCTCGCAAGCAGTATTGGACGATAGAGTATGAACGATGACCATCGGCGTTGGGCTTTCGGCCTTCCGCTTTCGGCTACCGGCTGTCCGCTATAAGCTATGTCCATGAAAGCCATTCGCGTTCACCAGCCCGGCGGCCCAGAGGCCATGCTTTTAGAAGACATCCCCACCCCCACCCCTGGCGAGGGGCAGGCCCTGATCCGGCTAGTGGCCTGTGGGGTCAACTTTATTGACACCTACAAGCGCGCAGGTTTGTACCCAGTCCAGACCCCCTTCACGCTGGGCGAGGAAGGCGCTGGCGTAGTGGAAGCGGTTGGGCCGGGGGTGGTTAGCGTAAAGGCCGGAGACCCGGTGGTGTACTCCAATGTCCAGGGAAGCTACGCCGAGTACGCTCTGGTGTCCGCCGATAAGCTGGTGAAAGTGCCGGCGGGCCTCGAGCCCAAAATTGCCGTGGCCGGGATGCTCCAGGGCATGACCGCCCACTACCTGGCCCACAGCACCTATCCCCTCAGAGCCGGCGAGACCTGCATTGTCCACGCAGGGGCGGGCGGCGTGGGGCTGCTCCTGATCCAGATGGCCAGAATGATTGGGGCCACGGTCATCACCACCGCTTCCTCGGAAGAGAAGCGAGCCCTGGCAAAGGAAGCCGGGGCCGACCATGCGCTGCCTTACGAGGGTTTTGATCAGAAGGCCCGCGAGATTACTGGCGGTAAGGGCGTGGATGTGGTCTACGACGGCGTGGGCCAGTCCACCTGGGAGGGCAGCCTGAACAGCCTGCGGGTTCGCGGGATGCTGGCCCTGTACGGGCAGAGCAGTGGGCCCGTGGCACCCTTCAACCCGCAAGTCCTCAACCAGAAGGGCGGTCTGTTCCTGACCCGACCCTCCCTCTGGCACTACACCCAGACCCGCCAGGAGCTGGAATGGCGGGCTGGGGATGTCCTGCGCTGGGCCCTGGAAGGAAAGCTCCAGATTCGAGTCGGCGCAGAGTTCCCTTTAAGCCAGGCCGCCCAGGCCCATCTCGCCTTGCAGGGACGGGCTACCACCGGCAAAGTTCTTTTGATTCCCTGAGTCACCTTCAATAGCATCCCGGCCCAAAAAAGCCCCCCGTAAGAAGGGGGGCTGGGGGGATCTTGTGACGGAGCCAAACGAGTGCCGCAGCTTGCCAGGCGCCTCACCTAACCCCCCGGCACCCCACGCAGCGAGGGCAGCCAGGTAACCAGTGCGGGAAAAGCCAGTATGAGGCCCAGGGCAACCAGTTGTACCACCACAAACGGTATGATCCCACGGTAAATCTCCAGGGTTTTTACCTCGGGTGGGGCTACCCCGCGCAAATAGAACAGGGCAAAACCAAACGGCGGGGTAAGGAAGCTGGTCTGGAAATTGACCGCCAGAACCACGCCAAACCACAAAAGTTTATCGGCCACATACCGCATGGGATCCAGATAGATGTCGCCCGCAGCAATCAGGGCCTGGGCCTGGGCCTCCCAGATCGCCTCGGCGGCCGGCAACACCAGCGGAATGATAATGAAAGCAATCTCGAAGAAGTCCAGGAAGAAGCCCAGGATGAAGACCAGCAACATGACAAATATCAGGAAGCCCCACTCGCCGCCCGGCAACCCGATCAGGATCTCCTTGACCATCCG